>JAZOQQ010000254.1:0-3819 GCA_045656165.1 Acutalibacteraceae bacterium | reverse complement strand
GAATCCTGACGTGGTGCGTCATTGCAACGAAAAGGGTTATCCCATCATTCCCGGCGTTTGCACGCCGAGCGAAGTGGAAATGGCGATGTCGCTGGGTCTTACGTACCTCAAATTCTTCCCGGCGGAAGCCGCGGGCGGCGTCAAGATGATCAAAGCAATGGCCGCTCCGTACACCAAAGTGAAGTTTATGCCCACCGGCGGTATCGGTGTGAAGAATTTGGCAGATTACCTCACCTGCAAAGCCGTGTTTGCGTGTGGCGGCAGTTGGATGGTTCCGTCGGATAAAATTGCCGAAGGCAAATTTGATGAAATTGAAGCCCTCACTCGTGAGGCCGTACAATTAGTAAAGGAGATTACAGCATGAAACGCGTTGTGACTTTCGGCGAACTGATGCTTCGCCTTGCCCCCAATGGCTACTATCGTTTCTTCCAAAACGACCAAATGCAAGCCACCTTCGGCGGTGGTGAAGCCAATGTGGCGGTATCGCTTGCCAACTACGGTTTAGACAGCGTTTACGTCACCAAATTACCCAAGCACGCCATCGGCCAAGCGGCGGTGGATTCGTTGCGCTACTTCGGCGTTGATACGTCCAAAGTCGTGCGCGGCGGCGAACGTGTTGGTATCTATTATCTGGAAAAAGGCGCTTCGCAGCGCGGCTCGGTTTGTATCTACGATCGCAAATATTCCGCTATCCAAATGGCACAGCCCGAAGACTTTAACTGGGATGACATCTTTGAGGGTGCCGACTGGTTCCATTTCACGGGCATCACTCCCGCGCTCGGTCCGAACGTGGTCGAGATCTGCCGTGAAGCGTGCAAAGCGGCAAAAGCGAGAGGCGTCAAGATTTCCTGCGACTTAAACTACCGTGGCAAACTGTGGACGCGTGACGAAGCGCGTGCCGCGATGACCGATCTGTGCCAATACGTTGACGTGTGCATTTCCAACGAAGAAGATGCCAAAGACGTTTTCGGCATCGAAGCGGAAGGCACCGACATCTACGGCGGTAAACTGAACCACGACGGTTACAAATCCGTGGCCAAACAGTTGGCAGACAAGTTCGGGTTTGAAAAAGTGGCCATTACCTTGCGCACATCCATCTCCGCCAGCGACAACGACTGGGCGGGTATGCTGTATGATGGGGAAGATTACCACTTCTCGAAATCCTACCATTTGCACATCGTTGACCGCGTTGGCGGTGGTGACTCGTTCGGCGGCGGCTTGATCTATGCGCTGCTCAGCGGCAAATCCTCAAAAGAAGCCATTGAATTTGCGGTTGCCGCTTCGGCTCTCAAACATTCCGTAGAAGGCGACTACAACCGTGTATCTGTCAGCGAAGTGGAAAAACTGGCGGGCGGCGACGGTTCCGGTCGGGTGCAGAGATGATGGATTGGAACGCCGTTTACGGCACGCCGGACGAAAAACCGTTGGATCGGTTGGTGGAGGGGTATAGTAACACCTCCATCTTCCGCACGATTGCCGTGGTGGGGGACAGTATGTCCTCCGGCGAGATGCAGGTGATTAAAGAAGACGGCACGAACGGCTACCACGATTTGTATGAATATTCGTGGGGCCAGTATATTGCCCGTCACAACGGCTGCATGGTCTATAACTTCTCAAAGGGCGGTATGACCGCGCGTCAGTATATCGCCTCGTTTGCCGCCGACCGCGGCTTTTGGGATAAAGAGAAGGCCTGTCAGGCATACATCATCGCGATGGGCCTTAACGATCTGCACGGTGAAAAAACGCCGATCGGCAGTGTTGCGGATATTGATCCTGACGATTATCGGAACAATAAACCGACTTACGTGGGTAACTATGCCCACATCGTCAGTCGCTTAAAAGAAATCAGCCCCGATGCGAAGTTCTTTTTCGTGACGTTCGCCAATGCAGGCGCGGCGGATACCGAGGATCAGGTTGCCGCTATGTATGCGCTCGCCGCGTATTTTGATAACGCCTACGTCATTGATATGTACCGCTACGGTCCGCAGTTTGATAAAGCGTATTGTGAGCGCTTTTACCTGAACGGACATATGAGTCCGAGTGGGTATTTGTTCTACGGACGCTTGATTGATTCGTATATCGACTATATCATCCGTCACAATCCCGCCGATTTCCGCGAAGTTGCACTAATCGGCACGGACATCAAAAATCATAAAGGAGAAGAGAAATGAAATTATCCTTTCGTTGGTACGGGGAAACCGATCCGATTTCCCTGCAGTACATTCGGCAGATCCCGAACATGCGCTCTATCGTGAGTGCGGTGTACGACGTCAAACCCGGTGAAGTATGGCCGGAAGAAAGTTTGGCGCGTATGAAAGAACAAGTGGAAGCCAACGGCATGTTGTTTGATATCGTGGAATCGGTTCCGGTTCCCGAAGAAATCAAACTCGGTGCGCCGGAAGCGGATGCGCTCATCGACGTGTATTGTGAAAACATCCGCCGTTGTGCGAAATACGGCATCAAATGCATCACCTATAACTTCATGCCGGTGTTTGACTGGACGCGTACGCAACTGGATAAAGAAGCCGCTGACGGCTCTACCAGTTTGGTTATGTACTGGGATCAAATGCGCAACTTAGACCCGCTCAAAGACGACATTCACCTGCCCGGCTGGGATTCCAGTTATTCGCAGGAAGAGGTGCGTGAACTGATCAGCGCCTACGGTGAACTTGGGGAAGAGGGCTTGTGGCGCAATCTGGAAACTTTCTTAAAACGCATTATTCCCGTTGCGGAAGAATGCGGCGTTCGCATGGCGATCCATCCCGATGATCCGCCGTATTCCATCTTCGGTATTCCGCGTATCATCACCAACGAAGCGAATTTGGATCGTTTGCTCGCGATCGTAGACAGCCCTGCCAACAGTCTGTGCCTGTGCACCGGTTCGTTGGGCTGTGCCGCATTTAACGATATTCCGAAAATGGTGCGCAAATACAGCGCCATGGATCGTATCGCGTTCATGCATATCCGTCAAGTTACGTTGATGGAAGACGGCAGTTTTGAAGAAAGCGGTCACCTTTCCAAATGCGGTAGTTTGGACATGTATGAGGTTGTCAAAGCACTCGTGGAAACCGGTTTTGACGGTTACGTCCGTCCCGACCACGGTCGCATGATTTGGGGAGAGACCGGCAAAGCCGGCTACGGTCTGTATGACCGCGCACTCGGTGCGGCATATATTAACGGTCTGTTTGAGGCCTGTGAAAAAGCGGAGGGTAAATAAATGGCTAATGTACTGAATACCGATTTGACCGGTAAAGTAGCGGTCGTGACGGGTGCCGGCGGTGTGCTGTGTACGGCATTCGCCAAAGTGTTGGCGCGCGCGGGCGCGAAAGTGGCGTTGTTGGATATTAACTTAGAAGCAGCGCAGAGTTTCGCGGATGAGATCGTCGCTGAAGGTGGCGTCGCCAAAGCATTCTCCTGCAACGTGCTGGATAAAGATATCTGCTACGCTGTGGCCGACGAAGTGGAAAAAGCGCTCGGTAAATGCGATATTTTGGTTAACGGTGCGGGCGGTAACAACCCGAAAGCCACCACCGACAAAGAATATTTTGAACTCGGCGACATTGATGCCGACACCAAGAGTTTCTTTGACTTGGATGCCGCAGGCGTTGGCTTTGTGTTCAACTTAAACTTCCTCGGCACGTTGTTGCCGACACAAGCGTTTGCGCGCCAAATGGTTGGCCGTGAGGGCTGCAACATCCTCAACATTTCCAGCATGAATGCGTATACGCCGCTCACCAAGATTCCGGCGTATTCGGGCGCCAAAGCCGCTATTTCCAACTTTACGCAGTGGTTGGCGGTGCACTTCAGCCGCGTGGGTAT
>JAZOQQ010000253.1:0-2523 GCA_045656165.1 Acutalibacteraceae bacterium | reverse complement strand
CTCCTAAGACCGCTTGGCCTCCGACTTCGTTTGGTATCGGTCAGATCGGTAAATCGTTCCGTAACGAAATTACTCCCGGTAACTTCATCTTCCGCGTTCGTGAATTCGAACAGATGGAACTGGAATTCTTCTGCAAACCCGGTACCGATCTTGAATGGTTCTCCTATTGGCGTGAATTCTGCCATCAATGGTTGCTGTCGATCGGCTTGAAGGACGAAAACATTCGTTTGCGCGACCACGATCCGGAAGAACTGTGCTTCTACTCCAAAGCCACCACCGACTTTGAATTCCTGTTCCCGTTTGGTTGGGGTGAACTGTGGGGCGTTGCCGACCGTACCGACTATGACCTTACTCAACATCAAAACACTTCGGGCAAGGATCTGACCTACTTCGATCAAGAAACCGGTGAACACTACATCCCGTACGTTGTCGAACCCAGCTTGGGTGTGGAACGCAGCGTGTTGGCTGTTTTGTGCGATGCATACGATGAAGAAGTCGTGGATGCGGAGAAGAACGACGTGCGTGTGGTATTGCGGTTGCATCCCGCTTTGGCGCCGTTCAAAGCCGCCGTGTTGCCCCTTTCCAAAAAGCTTGGTGAAAAAGCGTTGGAGATTCACGCGATGCTCGCCAAAGACTTTATGGTCGATTATGACGAAGCCGGTTCCATCGGCAAACGGTATCGCCGTGAGGATGAGATCGGTACGCCGTTCTGCATCACCTACGATTTCGAATCCGAAACCGACGGCTGCGTGACCGTACGCGATCGCGATACGATGGAGCAAGAGCGTGTGGCGATTGCCGACTTGAAACAATATTTGGCAGACAAAATTGCATTCTGATGAACAGGCTTGCGGAACGCCAAGTGTTCCGCAAGCCTTATTTTTTTAAGAAAGAAAACAAAAGGATAGCGAAGAACGGTTGACAAACAATATACAAGATAGTATGATAAAACTGTATATATTTGTTTAAAGAGACCGGCCTGTGTGAACGATACAAAGGATGGGATGAACATGATGGTGCCTTTTTCTCCGCCGGACATAACGGAAGCTGAAATTGAAGAAGTCGTTGCCGCTCTGCGTTCCGGCTGGATCACCACCGGTCCTCGTACGCAATTGCTGGGGGAGCGGGTTGCGGAATATTGCGGAACACCCAAAGCTATTTGTTTGAATTCGCAAACTGCGTGTGCCGAAATGGCGTTGCGGATCTTGGGCATCGGCCCGGGCGACGAGGTGATTACCACCGCTTACACCTATACGGCAACGGCAGCGGTCGTTTGCCACGTGGGTGCCAAATTGGTGTTGGTGGATACGCTTGCTGATTCGCCGTGCATCAACTATGACCAAGTGGAAGCCGCGATCAATGAACGCACCAAGGCGATCATCCCCGTATCCATCGCGGGTATCCCTTGCAATTACGATCGTTTGTACGATATCGTTGAGAAGAAACGGCCGCTGTTCAAGGCGCAAGGTCCGTTGCAGGCGGCCTTGGGTCGTGTGGCCATTTTAACCGATGCGGCGCACGCAATGGGTGCACAATGGCATGGCAAATGTGAAGGCGCGCTCGGGGATTTGACGGCGTTTTCATTTCATGCAGTCAAGAACTTGACTACGGCAGAAGGGGGAGCCCTCACGTGGAGAGGATTTGACGGCATTTCTGACGACGAGATCTATCGTCAAGTTTCGCTGTTTTCGCTTCACGGGCAAACCAAATCGGCGCTCGATAAGACAAAATTGAGCGCGTGGGAATACGATGTGGTCGGCACGTATTACAAATGTAATCTTACCGATATTGCTGCGGCGATCGGTCTGGCGCAGTTGAAACGGTATGAGGGGATGTTGGCTCGCCGCCGTGAGATCATCGAAAAATACGATGCGGCGCTTCGTCCGCTCGGCGTTCACACGTTGGCGCATTATACCGATGAATGGACCTCGTCCGGCCATCTGTATATCACCAACATTCCGGGAATCACGCCGGAACAACGTTCCGAGATCATCGATAAGATGGCGAAACAGCAGATCGCCTGCAACGTGCATTATAAACCGTTGCCTTTGTTGACGGCGTATAAAAATATGGGATTTGATATCCACGATTATCCGAATGCGTATGCGCAGTATGCCAACGCCATTTCGTTGCCGTTGCATACCTGCTTGACGGATGAGCAAGTGGAGTGCGTGATCGAAAACTATACGCGTATCCTTAAGGAGTATTTGGGATGATGTTAAAAAAATGGGAAGATCTTCCTGCACAACTGCAAACAGAGGAAGTACGCCCGTATTACGATGTACTCAAACGCAAAACGGCAAGTTTGTTCTTCAAACGTTTGTTGGATATCGTGTGTTCTTTTCTGTTGTTGTTGCTGTTGCTTCCTGCCTTTTTAATCTTGGTGATCGTGATTCGGCTGGATTCCCCCGGCCCTGCTGTTTTTAAGCAAATTCGGGTCACGCAATACGGCAAACAATTCCATATCTTTAAATTCCGCACGATGGTCCAAAACGCCGATAAATTGGGTGCGCAGGTGACCTC
>JAZOQQ010000252.1:0-4824 GCA_045656165.1 Acutalibacteraceae bacterium | reverse complement strand
CGATACGAAAAACGTGTCGGCGGTTTTTTACATCAACTCTTCTAATGAGTTTTGTGCGGTTTCCCATTCGGTCATCAGTGCCTCCAAATGGGTATTTTCCTTGTCCAATTCCGCGGAGATTCGCACAACCTCGTCGTAATCAGAAGCAAATTCGGGTTGCTCAAGCTGTTCTTCCATTGCTTTGATATGCGCTTCACATGCCGCGATCGCTTCTTCTGCTCGTCGTATTTGCGTAGCCAATTTGCGTTTTTGCGATTCCTGTTCCTTACGCAACTTGTAAGCATTTTCTTTGAGCGGTTTCTCCTTGGACGTGTCAACGGATTCCGGCGTGTATTTTTCTAAAAAATCATCGTAGTTGCCGATGTAACTTTGACAGCCGTTTGGTGTCATGTGTAGAATGCGCGAGGCCATGCGGTTGATAAAATAGCGGTCGTGAGAGACAATCAACAGCGTACCGTCGTATCCCTCCAACGCTTCCTCCAACGCCTCTCGTGAAGCAATATCCAAATGATTGGTCGGTTCGTCCAGTAACAGTAAATTGTCGTGTGCGAGCATTAACCGCAATAACAGGAGTCGTGCGCGCTCGCCACCACTAAGAAGGGACACGGGTTTGAACACCTCGTCACCATAGAACAGGAAGGCGGCCAATGCATTACGGATCTCGGTTTGCGTAAGATCGGGATAATCGTCCCACAGTTGATCGATGGCTGTTTTATCGTACGATAGCTGCGATTGGATTTGGTCGTAGTAGCCAATGGTAACCTTGGCACCACGACGAATATATCCTTGTTGGATTGGTGTTTCACCGGTGATGAGTTTGAGTAAGGTTGTCTTGCCGCATCCGTTAGCACCGATTAAAAAGACGCGTTCGCCGCGCTGCAACTGAAACGAGGCGTTGGAAAATAACGGTTTGTGAAATTGCATGGAAAGATCACCAACGTCCAGCACATCGTTTCCACTGATGGTATCGGCGGTAAAGCCGAATCGAATACTGTGCTCGGCGGTTTCCACTTGTACTTGTTGCTCTTTTAAACGATCTAACCGTTTTTCGCGGCTTTCTGCCGCCCGAATGGATTTTTCGCGATTCCATCGTTTTAAAAGCGCAATATTATCTTCCAGTTTTTTGATCTGGCGAGCAATGGTTTTGTGATGGTGGAGGGCGATCTCGTTATCTCGTTCGCGTTTTTCTTTGTGAGCGGTGTAATTGCCATCGGTAATGTAAACGTTCCCCTGTGTAATTTCAATGGTTCGTGTGGTGACGCGATCTAAAAAATAACGGTCGTGAGAAATGACGATAACGGCACCTTGGTACGAACGCAGAAAAGATTCCAGCCATTCTACCGACGGAATATCCAAATGGTTGGTCGGTTCGTCCAGAAGTAAGACATTGGCGTTCGATAGCAGTAAGCAACCCATGGCGATTTTGGAACGTTGACCGCCACTGAGTGTTGAAACCGACTGTGTGAACTGTTCGGGTGTGAACCCTAAACCCGCAAGGGTAGAGGAAACTCGGCTGCGGTAATACAGACCGCCTTGGGCCTCAAACATTTCTTGTAAGTGGTGTTGGCGATCCAACCATTCGGCAGGGGCTTCGGTAACATTCAAAAGTTTTTCGTTTAATTCCTGTAGCTCTTTTTCAATAAGACGAAGCGGCTCGAAAACACGTTCAACAGCTTCCCAAACGGTAATAGACTCGTTTTGTAACGTGTGTTGTTCCAAGTACCCTAAACGGGCGTTTTTGGAAAGCAAAACTTCACCGTTGTCTGCCGATTCGTTTCCAATCAGCATACGCAACAGTGTGGTTTTTCCGGAACCGTTGGAACCGACTAACCCGACGCGATCGTGATCGCCAATGTCAAAAGTCAGCTTGTCAAACAAACAACGTTCCCCGAAATATTTACTGAGTCGATGAACCGACAAAGCGCTCATTTCGGACATCCTTTTTTAACAAATTTGTTACACAATTATAACAGGAAGATACTTGTGTAGCAAGCCATTTTTTGCTATAATGAAAAAAGATTTATGCAGGGAGTGAAATGCGGCATGATGAATTTTAACGAGGAGCGCATGTATCACATCGGCTTAACGGTGGCGCAAGGGGCGAAATACGCCATTATCACAGGTGATCCTAACCGTGTCGAATCCATTGCCGGCTGGCTGGAAAACCCATCGTTCGTGGCGCAAAATCGTGAATATACCTCTTGGACCGGAACGTTGGCAGGAGAGCGCGTGTTGGTGATCTCCCACGGCATTGGTGGGCCGTCTACGGCGATTTGCCTTGAAGAATTGCGGCGTTGCGGTGTGAGCACGGTGATTCGTGTCGGTACATGTGGCGGCATGGCGAAGCAGGTGATCGGTGGTGACGTGGTCGTGGCAACGGGTGCTATCCGTGCGGAAGGTACGTCGCGTGAATATTTGCCGATTGAGTTTCCGGCTGTGGCGGATTTCGCTGTAAGTAATGCGCTGGTTGAGGCGGCCAAGGAACAGGGATATACCGTGCACGCAGGTGTGGTGCATTGTAAAGATTCGTTTTATGGTCAACATTCGCCGGAGTCTTCGCCGGTCTTTTACGACTTGCAAAACAAATGGGAGTCATGGTTGCGCGGTGGTTGCTTAGCATCGGAAATGGAATCGGCAACGCTGTATACCGTGGCGGCCTCTTTAGGAATGCGCGCCGGTTGCGTGTTGCATGTGGTGTGGAATCAAGAACGCGAAAAAGCGCAGATGAGCAATCCGAAATCCGAGAGCACGGTATCTGCCGCAAAAACTGCAATAAATGCAATGAAAGCATTGATACTTGGATAAATTTGTGATAT
Source organism: Acutalibacteraceae bacterium (assembly GCA_045656165.1). Lineage (GTDB taxonomy): Bacteria > Bacillota > Clostridia > Oscillospirales > Acutalibacteraceae > RGIG3009. Next base: position 2,008 of record JAZOQQ010000252.1, on the reverse strand, counting down.
AATAGTACGAATATCAAAAGGATGGTGAATCGGTTGCGAATCTTAGGCATCGACCCCGGCTACGCCATAGTCGGCTGGGGAGTTATTCAATATGAAAGCGGCCGATTTGCACCGCGTGATTTTGGTGCAGTCACCACCGAGGCAGGTGTGCCGTTTCTACAGCGTTTAAATCAGATTTATGACCAAATCACTACGATTCTAACGACACATCAACCCGATGCGATGGCGATCGAAAAGTTGTATTTTCAAAACAACCAAAAAACTGCTATTGAAGTTGCAGAGGCACGCGGCGTGATTCTTCTGGCTGCGGAACGCTGCGCTGTTCCGGTTTTTGAATATACACCGTTGCAAGTGAAAAGTGCGGTGACGGGTTATGGGCAAGCGCAAAAACCGCAAGTTATGGAAATGACGCGCCGACTGTTGCGATTGCCGTCGGTACCGAAGCCGGACGACACGGCAGATGCGTTAGCCATTGCGATTTGCCATGCGCAAACAGGCGGAACGGCGTTAAAACTTCGTATCATGAAAGGACGGTAAACGATATGCTGTACAGCGTGAGAGGTACTCTGATACATCGCGAAATGAACATGGCGGTCGTTGAATGCGGCGGCGTTGGTTACCAATGCTTTGTTACGCTGAATACGGCGCGTCAACTGCCGTCAATTGGTGCAGAAGTATTGCTTTACACGTATCTCAACGTCCGTGAAGATGCGGTGGAATTGTTTGGGTTTGCCGAAAGTAGTGAGTTAGCATGCTTCAAAATGTTAACGTCGGTCAATGGTGTCGGTCCCAAAGTCGGTCTGGCGATTTTATCGGAATTATCGCCTGATCGCGTAGCGTTGTCAATTGCGGGCGGCGACTTTAAAACACTGACAAAGGCGCAAGGTGTTGGTCCGAAACTGGCTCAACGCATCGTTTTGGAACTCAAAGATAAGGTGGGGTTACCCACCACCGATACAGATTTTACGTCAAGTGGGAATGCGGCCGGTGTGTCAAATGCTTCGGGTAACGCTGCTGAGGCAGTCGGTGCTTTAACGGTGCTTGGCTTCAGCGCTTCCGAAGCTTCTGCTGTCGTGGCTAAACTTGACAGTACTTTACCGGTTGGTGAACTGGTGAGACAAGCTCTTCGCGCATTGGGAAAACGGTAAGGGGTGTGCAGGATGGAAATGGATTATGAAAATCGCATGATGTCAACCGAGTATTTACCGGAAGATGAAGGGGACAATCCGCTTCGTCCGCGAACCTTGGCGGAATATGTCGGTCAAGAAAAAGTGAAAGAAAATCTTTCGGTATTTATTGATGCCGCCAAACTGCGTGGCGACACATTGGATCACGTATTGTTATACGGCCCTCCGGGTCTTGGTAAAACCACGTTGTCGGCCATCATCGCGCACGAACTCGGTGTGAATTTCCGTATTACTTCCGGTCCGGCGTTGGAACGTGCCGGTGATTTAGCGGCGTTGCTTACTAACTTAGAGCAAGGTGATGTCCTGTTTATTGACGAAATTCACCGTTTGCCGCGTACCGTGGAAGAAATCTTATATCCGGCGATGGAGGATTTTTCGATTGATATTATCAACGGAAAAGGGCAGGGCGCCTCTTCCATTCATCTGCCGCTGCCTAAGTTCACGCTGATTGGTGCTACCACGCGCGCGGGTCAACTTTCGGCTCCCTTACGTGATCGGTTTGGCGTCATTTGCCGATTGGAGATGTATACGCCCGAAGAATTGTCGCGTATCGTGGCTCGTAGCGCAGGTATTCTCGGTATCACGTGCGATGATGACGGCGCCTTGGAAATCGCGTCGCGATCACGTGGAACACCGCGTATTGCCAACCGTTTACTAAAACGTGTGCGCGACTTTGCACAGGTGCTCAACGGCGGCGATATTACGGCAGATGTTGCACGCGAGGCACTTGATAAATTAGAAGTGGACGAGCTGGGTTTAGATATGGTGGATCGTCGGATGTTGCTTGCTATGATCCAACACTATAACGGCGGCCCTGTGGG
>JAZOQQ010000251.1:0-3652 GCA_045656165.1 Acutalibacteraceae bacterium | reverse complement strand
ATCACCGTCAACTGTGTAGCGCCGGGCGTTATTCAAACCGATATGTGTACGGATTTGGATGAAACGGTTTTGGCACAATTGAAAGAGGAAACTCCTTTGTGCCGATTGGGAACACCGCAAGATGTTGCACAAGCATTATTGTTCTTAGCGTCGGATGCGGCATCGTTTATCACAGGTCAAGTGATCGGTGTCAACGGCGGCATTCAAATTTAACAGCAAAAGCGTATTGAACCATTCGGTTCAATACGCTTTTTGTATATGTGCATGATATTGCGGAGAAACTGATGGTAGAGTAAAAAAGGAGTTATCAGACATGCACAATACTGATTTTTCACAAACTATTCGAACGGCTTTACTATTGGAAGGTGTTACCGACCCCGGTAAAGCAACGCCAAAGCAATGGTATACAGCCGTATCGAAGTCCGCTGCATCTCGTGTTAGAGCACCGCAACGTGATTCCGGTAAAAGAGTTGCCTATTTTTCGGCGGAATTTTTAGTGGGACGTACCATTGAAGCCAATCTCTTGAACTTGGGGTTGTACGACGAAACACAACAGGTTTTATCCGAAAATGGTACCTCTATGGCAATTTTCGAAGAAATAGAAGATGCTGCGCTTGGTAATGGCGGCTTAGGGCGTTTGGCAGCGTGCTTTTTAGATTCGGCTGCCACACAAGGTATCCCGCTTGACGGTTACGGTATTCGCTATCGCTATGGACTATTTAAACAAGGTCTTAAAGACGGATTTCAAATCGAAAAGGCAGATGATTGGTTAGCGTTTGGCGATCCATGGTCAAAACGGTGTGAAGAAGAACGGGTAACCGTTACATTTGCGGACGAAACGGTGTACGCAGTGCCGTATGACAGTCCGGTTGTTGGTTATCGTAATCAAACCGTTAACAGACTGCGTTTATGGCAAGCAGAAGCCGTGGTGCCGTTTGATTTTGAGTTATTCAACAAACAAAAATATGACCAATCTGTTAAGTCACGTAACCGCGCTGAACGTATCAGTATGGTGCTGTACCCTAATGATGAGGGGGAGGCCGGTAAAAAGTTGCGGTTGAAACAACAGTATTTCTTTTGCAGTGCATCCCTACAGGATATTTTGCGAGAGTATAAACGAAATCACGGTAACGATTTTTCGGCGCTACCGAATAGCGTGTGTATTCAACTCAACGATACGCACCCCGCTGTTTCGGTTGCGGAACTGGTACGACTGCTGGTTAATGAGGGTTTACCTTTTCAAAAATCGTTTGAATTAACGCGTCAGGTTTTTGCGTATACCAATCACACCATTTTACCGGAAGCGCTTGAAAAATGGAATGTTAAACTTTTTCGGAGTGTATTGCCGCATGTGTATCGTTATCTTTTGCGCATACAAAAGATACTGGATGCTGAATTGGAAAAGCAGGGGATAGGGAATCAAAAACCGTATGCCATTGTGAATGACTCGTATATACACATGGCAAACTTGGCGGTTTTCGGTTCGTGCGCTGTTAATGGGGTAGCACGATTACATTCGGAATTGTTAAAGCGAGAGGTGTTACCACAATGGTATTTTCTGTATCCTGAACGGTTTCAAAACAAAACCAATGGTATCACGCAACGGCGGTGGATGGCTTTGGCTAATCGTGAGATGTCCAGCTTGATAACCGCGCACATTGGCAGTGGATGGATAACGGATTTATCGAAACTGGAACAACTGGAACCCTATTCAGATGATCCTGCATTTTTAACTGCTTTTCGCCATATTAAAAACCGCAAGAAAGAGGAACTGGCCGCTTATGCGCAACGAGTGAGCGGTGTTTCGTTAAACCCACAATTTTTGTTAGATGTACACGCGAAACGCTTGCACGAATACAAGCGACAATTTCTCAATGTGTTATCGGTGTTAGATATGTATTTTGGTATTAAAGAGGGTCGCATTCGAGAGTTTACACCGACGGCGTTTGTGTTTGCCGCTAAGGCCGCGCCCGGTTATCGCCGTGCGAAAGCAATCATAAAATTTATAAACGAGATCGCGTATATGATAAATCGTGATGTAACGCTTGCAGATCAAATGCAAGTGTTGTTTTTACCGAATTACTCGGTATCCTATGCCGAAAAAATTATACCGGCCGCCGACGTTTCAGAGCAGATTTCGACAGCCGGTACGGAAGCGTCGGGAACCGGTAACATGAAATTCATGTTAAACGGTGCGGTAACGCTCGGTACGTACGACGGGGCAAATATTGAGATCGTCGAACAAGCCGGGGCAGAGAATAACTATATTTTTGGGGCACGTGTGGAAGAAATACGCGAGATGCAAGATGTCTATTCACCTCGCGATATTGTCAACACCGATCCACGTTTACAACGTGTACTCAACACACTTATCGACGGAACGTTTAATGACGGTGGTACAGGTATGTTCCGCGAACTTTACGATTCGTTGCTGAACGGTTCGTTGTGGCATAAGCCGGATCCATATTATGTGATTGCCGACTTTGCTTCCTATTGCGAAACGCGCTTACGTCTAAATCGCGACTTTCAAAACAGAAGTCTTTTCGATCGAAAATGTATCTTAAACATGGCACATGCCGGCTATTTTTCCAGCGATCGCACCGTGAAACAATACGCCGAAGAAATCTGGCAAGTATAAATATAACCCGATAGGTGATGCCTATCGGGTTATGCATTACATAGTTTTTTGATACGTTTCAATGTTTAAATTTGTGTTGTACGTCGGATCCCCCGGATGAATACCGTTCATACTTTGCATGATTTGGTAGGTATCCTGTTGCATTTTAGAGATCGCATCATGCTTTGGCAGATCTTTATCGTGAAAAATAGGATCCCCAATATTTAAATCCACCAGCGGGCTCTTGCCGATCAGTTTCCATAATCCCTTTCGCGGACGGAAAGAAAACGTGAGGGGTAAGATCGGGCGGTCATACGTTACGGCATATTTAAATACCGCTTTTTTTAAGGGGCGAATGTCCGGATAATAGAACCATAACGACCCCTCCGGGAAAAAGTGCATCCAGTCCTTACGTTCAAACACTTCCTCCATGGCATGCTTGAATTTCACCATGGGACGCAAACTTTCTGTTGGAACGGGAATGCCACCTGCCATGCGAATTAAGGGGCCGTTAGGGCCTTCCAAATTGATTTTCCACGCCGGAAAAAATCCAAGTCGAGGCCGTAAGGCAACCATAATGCAGATATAATCCCACATAAACACGTGATTGGAAACGGTCAGTAACCCTTTTTCAAACAAGTCGTGGTATTGCTTGAGTTTCTCTTTGCCGTGAATGTGCAGACCATGGCGGATCCACAGCAGGGGAGGGAGGATGGTATATTGGCAGAATCGGAGTAAGGCACGCTGACACTTAAAACTAAAACTTTTTTGCAAATAGGGGTATTGCTCATCTAAATTCACGTCGCGCAAATGCTTAACAGTAATCATATGCTCGTCGCTTTTTTCGGGATATTGATAGGGAAGATTATGTTTAAAATACATGTAATCGCCTCTTTTTTGTCATTTCGAGTCGGTTTTTTCAATTTATTATAACATGCATCAGCGGAACACACAAGGGCTAATATAGTTTGTAATAAAAAAGAAAAAGGGCACCCCATCGGGTGTCCTTTTTTCATTTTGGCAAGTTGCACCGAT
>JAZOQQ010000250.1:0-3148 GCA_045656165.1 Acutalibacteraceae bacterium | reverse complement strand
TGACGCTGCCGCCATTACTGTTAAAACGTCCACCGGTGACGTGAAAGGGCGGTTACTGTCGGGCAAAACGTATACCGTTTCCACCGGTACCGGAGACGTAAGCGTACCGGATAACACGATCGGCGGCACGTGCCACGTTACGACAGGCACAGGCGATATTATCATTACCGAGGTGAAATCATGAAATTGATCGACATTACCAGAGAACTTATGAAAGCACCGGTATATCCCGGTGATCCCGCTCCGCAATTGCAACCGTTGGCGCGCATGGCGCTCGGCGACGTGTGCAACACGACCGCACTTAACGTTTGTTTACATAACGGCACGCACATGGACGCGCCGCGTCATTTCTTTCCGGAAGGCGACAGCATTGATAAACTTGCACTGGATACCTGTATCGGCGAATGTGTGGTGCTGGAATGCGACGGCTTGTTACTCGGTGACCGCGCCGAAGAATTGTTACCGTATCTGAAAAAACGCGTACTGTTTAAGGGGTCGGTACAACTGACACCCAGCGCGGCGTTTGTGTTGTCGGATGCCGGTGTTATTCTCATCGGCGTGGAACAACAATCGGTTGCGGCCCCCGAATATACCGCAGAAGTGCATCGTCAGTTGCTCGGTAGCGGCATGGTCTTGTTGGAAGGATTAGACCTCACCAACGCCAAAGTGGGGGAAACGTATCTTTTAATGGCGGCGCCTCTTAAAATTGCAGGCGTAGACGGTTCTCCCGTGCGTGCCGTGCTGGCGGAATCCGACCGCATCGACTGGGATGGCAGCATCTGGCGATAATCCTTGCATTCTGCCAAAAAGTATGCTATTATAATTTTTTGGTAAAGGAGAGGATCCCATGACTCAGTATCAATTGCAGATCCCGCAGGCGTACGCGCCGCGCATGGATATACTGGAAACCGAAAAGGCGATCAAACTGCTCAAAGACACGTTTGAAGAACGCTTGGCACGGCACCTGTCGCTTACGCGCGTTTCGGCACCGCTGTTCGTGTTGCCTTCTTCCGGTCTTAACGATAACTTAAACGGCGTGGAACGCGCTGTCAGCTTTGATATTCTCAACGATGACGGTCACGTGGCGGAAGTTGTGCACTCGCTCGCCAAGTGGAAACGGTATGCGCTCAAACGCTACAATCTGCCGGTCGGTACCGGCTTGTATACCGACATGAATGCCATTCGCCGCGACGAAGTGACGGATAACATTCACTCGTTGTACGTCGATCAGTGGGACTGGGAAAAGGTTATCAGCCGCGAACAACGCACGGTGGAAACACTCAAAAGCATTGTCAATCGTATCTACAGTGTGTGTTTGGATATGGAAGCCATGATTGAGGCGCGCTATCCCTTTTTAACTCGTAAATTGCCCGATCATATCACGTTTGTGACCACGCAGGAACTGGAAGACGAATACCCCGACCTGACTGCGCATGAGCGCGAAACGGCGGCGGCAAAGAAATACGGCGCCATTTTCTTGATGCAGATTGGTGATGTATTGCGTTCGGGCAAACGCCACGACGGCCGCGCCCCGGATTACGACGATTGGTCGCTCAACGGCGATATTATTTTCTATTATCCGTTGCTGGAGCGTGCACTGGAAATGTCGTCCATGGGCATCCGTGTAGACGAAGATGCTTTGCGTTACCAGTTAGAATCGTCGGGTTGTACCGATCGCGCCGCGCTTCCGTTCCAAAAAGCATTGTTGGACGGCGAATTGCCGTTGACCGTCGGCGGCGGTATCGGTCAGTCGCGCCTTTGCATGTTCTTTTTGGAAAAAGCGCATATCGGTGAAGTGCAAGCATCGTTGTGGCCGGAAGAGATGGTTGAGCGTTGCACGGCGGCCGGTATACCGTTGTTATAAAATTTTTTAAGAAATTTTCACGAAACACTTGATTTTTTAGTCTGCATTCATTATAATAGTTTAGCGCATGAATGCCGACACGGAGAGTTGGCTGAGTGGTCGAAGGCGCACGATTGGAAATCGTGTGTACGTTTAAAGCGTACCTAGGGTTCAAATCCCTAACTCTCCGCCATTGATTTTGAGCGAAGGTTTCCTTCGATTCTGAAATATCGAGCTTCTGAAAGAGGTGACAAGAATGAAAGAGAATATCCATCCCAAGTATGAGAAAACCACGATTACTTGCGCTTGCGGTGAGGTGATCGAAACCTCGTCCACCAAGGATAATATCCGTGTGGAAATCTGCTCCAAGTGCCATCCGTTCTTCACCGGCAGACAGAAGCTGGTTGATACCGGCGGCCGTGTTGATCGTTTCAACAAGCGTTTCGGTATTAAGGAAGGCAAATAAGTTTGTGGATAAGGGCAGTGCAGTAATGCGCTGCCTTTTCTCGTCGTGTGGGAGTGAGAAAATGGAAACGGCTTATAAAACCGTAGCAAAAGAAGCCACAGCCGAATACGTGGATCGCCGTTCCCGTTTTATCGGCACGGTGCGCCCCATCACCGGTGAACAAGAAGCGCTGGATTTTATAAATGCCAAGAAAAAAGAGTATTGGGATGCACGGCATAACGTGTACGCCTACGTACTGCGTGAGGGCGGTATCAGCCGTTTTTCCGACGATAACGAACCGCAAGGTACCGCAGGTCTGCCCATGCTGGATGTGCTGCAAAAGCAGGGGCTTACCGATTGTGTGGTGGTCGTCACGCGATATTTCGGCGGAATTTTGCTGGGCACGGGCGGTCTGGTACGTGCCTATTCGCAAAGCACCGCTTTAGCGCTGGAAGCGGCAGGAGTGGTGGAACGTCGGTTGTGTATGTTCGGCACCGTTACGTGTGATTACGCGCAGTATGGGTGGTTGCCGTCCCTGATCGCCGAATGCGGCGGAAAAACCGATGATGCACAGTTTTTAGACGCGGTGTGTGTGTCGCTTCATTTACCGTTGGATTCGGTGGCGATGTTTGAAAAACAGTTGACCGACCGTTCTTGCGGCGAATTGATTTTTTGCCAAACGGAAGAACGTTACGATTCTTTATAAAAATTTTTATATTTTTAGAGGGAAATGCGCGAAACAAAGCGTATAAGAGAGTAGAAGGCGGTGATTATATGTTACCGAGAGAACGAACCGAACAAAATGAACGGCTGACACTATCGCCAAAAGCGGCGTTTGTAGCCGACAGTAAAGGACGTGA
>JAZOQQ010000249.1:0-3108 GCA_045656165.1 Acutalibacteraceae bacterium | reverse complement strand
GGATTTACCCGCGCCGTTGGTACCGACGATACCGAGCATATCCCCTTTTTCCAGCGAAAACGTGACATGACGATCTGCCCAAAACTCACTCACTTTGAATTTGCCGGACAGTTTACGAACCACGTAGTCTTTTAAGCCAATGGCTTTAATGTCGCCGGTTTTATAGCGGATCGATACATTGTTACATTCAATAACCGCCATGCTACACCTCAATTACAAGTAATACAAAAATTCGTGGTTACATTTCTTATAAATCAAGCAGCCGAGTCCCAAGAAGAATAAGGCATATCCCGCGCACAACGCATAGATCCACCATTGTTCCGGTACTGCCGCTGAAATGGTGACTTCACGGAAAAAATAGATATACACGTAAACGGGATTGCAATAAAACAGCCATTGAAACCGTTCCGGCAACAGCGTAACGGGATAGAAGATCGCCGATACGTAGTTGAGCAACGTCAAAAAGACGCTGTAGAGATATTCAACGTCACGGAAAAATACATACAGCGCCGACAGCACCATGCCCACGCCGAAGCAGAAGACCAGCACCCAAAACATCGGATACAGCAAAGCCAATGTGTGCCAACCAAACGTGATACCGTCGAAAATACAAAACACGATAAACAACGCAAACGTCAACAAGAAATTGATAAACGCTTGAAATGCTTTGGATAGCAAGAACAGGTATTTCGGCACATTGATCTTGCTGAAGATCGAAGCATTGGCCATCAGCGCACGCATACACCCTTGCGTGCATTCCGTGTAAAAGGACATGATCAGCGTACCGCTAAAAATATAGATGATGAAATGTTCTTGGTTGCGACCAAAGAAATTGGTAAACACCAGCATCAACACCAACACGTTGAGAAGCGGAGCCAGAATACTCCACAACACGCCGAGGAACGTGCCTTTGTATTTCTTTTTAAAATCACGTTTGACCAGTTCTTCAAACAAAAACCGATATTTTTTGATCTTCGTCAGCAAAACGGTTACTCCTTTACTGTCTATCGTCTAACAAGGCCTCCACGGCATCCACACCGAGCGCCCACACGCCGTAGGCATCTTGCATGCTCTTGCGTTCGGCAAACGAATCGTCCACAAACAAGGCATTGGGCGCGGGTGATACGTGATCGATCTTGCGCTCGGAACGAGGCAGACACACAATTTTATCAAACAAGGCGGGATCAATGCGATACGCTTTGAGATCCAACACCACGTCTGTATCGTGTCGCGGCAGCAAAATCACGGGGATCTTGCGTTCCACGCACTGATAAATGAAGCGCAACACGGTGAAATTCACCTTGCCGTGCACGATCAGCGTGTCATCAAAATCCATGTACACTTCGCGGTAGTCAATATCTAAGCGGAACAGGTTATGCAACGCGCGGTCAACCACCACACCGCTTAACTGTTCGGGAATATCCACATCGTAATCCAGCGCGTCAAACACCGTCAACAAAGCCAAGTTAACACCCGCCGCCCGTTCAACGCACATCGTACCGGCAACGCGGGTCGCACATTCGAGCAGTTTGTATTCCCCCGCCGCATTGCGCTTGAGTTGGAAGAACCACACACCGCGAAACGTCATTTTTGTGTTGATCTCTTCGGCAATTTCACGCACACGAGCATCCGGTTGCATCAAAGCAGAATTCACGCTGATACCGTTGCGTGTACGGTTACGGTTGCGGCAAGAGGCATAGCGCAATTTGCCGTGGCGATCGGGAAAACAGTCAATGGTATACTCCTCACCCGGCAGGTATTCGCAAACCACCTGCTCGTCCTTGCGCACCGACAATTCATACCGCAATTGTTCCTCATTTTGCAGGATCATAAATCCCTGCGAGCCCTGTGATTCGGTGGGCTTGATAATAACAGGATAAGCGGGGATTTCCTCAGGCGATGCATAAATGGCCGGCAAAAAATCCGATCCCGCCAAGCGCGCGTAGGTTTTCGATTTACTGCGGCACAGTTCCACCGTTTCATCGGGGCAGGTCAACAGTTTGGCATGCAGTTGATCGCGACACTTGGAAAGTGCCAAAACGACACTATCCAAAGCAGGAAAAATAAAATCAATCTCATGCTCGTCGATATACCGATTCAGCACGTCCACAAACGTGGGGTCGGTGATATACGGAATATCACCGATATAGTTGCGGTATACCCATGCACCGTGATCCTCCACGCTGGAAGCACCGTACAGTTCAATAAAGCGAATATCTTTCAGCGAACGGTGTAATTCCAAGCCGATTTCCGATCCGCAAGGAAACACCATGATTTTGATTTGTTGCATACGACACCTCAATTAAGGCCCAAGCGGCGTTTGATCTCCTGCACAATACGTTCGGAATTATCCGGTCCGTTGACCGATTTATCAAAGAAATACTTGAGTTTCTCGTCGCGTAGTGCTGCATCCTTGGTAGGATCGGCATGGTATTCGCGCACCTTTTGCAAGGTTTCTTCCCAATTGGCCGTCATAGGACCGGGGATCACGTTCGGGAAATCCAAGTTAAATCCTGCTTCATTTTTCACGAACCAATCATAGTCGGAACCGTGGAAGATAACGGGACGATCCAGCAACGCGAAATCCAAAGCAATACTGGAATAATCCGAAATCATGACCGAGAACGAGCCGATTTCGGTGTAAACATCTTTTGCGGTATGCAAGAAAATACGATCATACGCGCTTAAGGTGTTTTTGATCTTCGTGGAATAGTTGCGCCACGTATGCGGATGCATACGCAGGTAAAATTCGCCGCCGATTTCTTCCATCAGCGCCTGAATCTGCGGTGCGACATCCAAAAACTCCTGCACCATGGCGGTTTCGCGACGGAAGTTGAAGCGGTAAGTCGGGGCATACATGATCTTGACGGGATCGGTTTGGCGCGCCACGGCATACGCCAACAGGTCGCGCGGATGCCCCGCCATAAAACGTGCCGTTTCGGCGACGTGCCAAATATCCGCAATCATGTCGATGCGCTCTTGGCCGGGACAAACGAACAGGAAGTACTGTTCGAATCGTTCTCTAAACGGTGCCAAGAACCAGTAGCGCACGCGTTTGAACGCTCTCTTCAGGAGGTTGTCGCCCGACACGGCGATAATATCGTGGCT
>JAZOQQ010000248.1:0-5921 GCA_045656165.1 Acutalibacteraceae bacterium | reverse complement strand
GTTAAGGATTTGCCGTATCAATCCGACGAAGTAAAGGCCTATCTTGCCTGTCAGATCGAAGTAGACTTGATGGTCAAGGAACTCATCGACAACTTGGAAGCCCGCGGCATTGCCGACGACACGGTGATCGTGTTGACCGCCGACCATTATCCCTACGGCTTACAGATGGCGAATGAAACCGACTTCTATAGCGAATTGGCGGGTTACGATACGTCGTCCACGTTTGAAAAATATCGCAACACGCTGATCATGTGGCATAAAGGTTTGGAAAACATTGTCATCGACGAGCCGACCTACAGCATCGACCTGTTACCGACGTTGTGCAACCTGTTCGGTTTGGAGTACGATTCCCGTTTGCTGATGGGGCGCGATTTCCTGTCGGATGCTCCTGCGCTTGTTTGCTTTGCCAACCGCAGTTGGGTTACCGAATACGGCCGTTACGATTCTGTTAAAGGCGTGTTCACGCCGAATGACGGTGTTGAGATTCCCGAAGGATACGTCAAAACGGTATCCAATGTGGTGAGACGGAAATTCACGTATTCCGATCAGATACTCAAAAACAACTATTACAACCGCATATTAGGATAAAAAACAGCCCCAAGCCAAACGGCTTGGGGCTGTACTTTTGTGTTAGGCAAGACGGTGCTCGTCCAAATACTTGCGCCAAATGAGGTAGTATTTCATTTGGAAGTGAATACCATCACCCGCTGCGGCTTCGGCGGCCAAGTTGCCGGTGCCGTCATCGAACATGGGGTTCATATCCAACCAACGTACCGTGGTGCCGTTGGCAAGACCTTGCAGATGCACGTTGAGGTCGTTGATGCGGTTGTTGTTGAAATAGCCGCCTTTTTTGACCTCTTTGGTGTGGCGTGCCGCCGTTACGCGCAAGGTGGATTGTACCACTACGATGGCGTTCGGTTGCTTTTGATGAACCAAATCAATGATCTTTTGGTATTTCCCAGCGATACCCGAAAGCGAACCGCCGATCTCATTAATACCGAGCATGATATACACGGTTTTAAATTGCTTTTGCGCCAGTAGGTTGGGCAACGTGATAGAATTCGACACACCCGGCACTTTGATCGCTTTGGTCGTAGCGTTGTTGGAACTTAAGCCCACGTCGCAGAAGAATGTTGCGCCGCCGATCTTCACCCAGTCACGCAAGCCGACGGTGCGCGAGTCACCGATAAACAGCGTATCGGGGAAATTGATGACTTCGCTCTTGTCGGGAATTTGTAGTTTCTTCACCGTGCCGGTAGTCGTGGTGGTGGGATTCACCGACTGCGAGGATGTGCTGTCTACCGAGGACGGTGTCGTTGCGGTCGTGTTGCTACCGGTCGTAGTCGTGGTTGTCGTCGCAGTTGTGGTCGTCGTGCTTGTCACGACAGACGGATTCGGGTCATCCGAATCATCACTCGGCACTTTAAACGGGTTCATGCCACAACCGTCCAAAATCAACATGGTCGGGACGATGAGTAAGCATGACACGATCAACAGTACCATGTAGGTTTGCTTAAAAAAGTGTTTCACAGCGTTACCTCCTAAAAGCGGAAATACAAGAAGGGGTCGTTCAGCCCAAGATACAGGTAATACACCGAGCCCCAGAAAATGGCCAACAAAATGAGTGTGCCCCAAATGGTGTGCTTAATGCGCTCGTATACACGGCGCGGCAGATCGGTACAAAAGAGAATGCCGACAGCCAAAAACACACCGTACATGCTCATGCGCTGAATCCAGTCGCCTTCCATCACCATAAACGGTTCGCCCGGCAGGAAGGGGAAGAGGCGTTCAAAGTAAACGCCGAGTTCCGACAAGTCGGTGACCGCAAACACCAAAAAGGTGATCGGGATGAGGAATACGATATACGCATGGCCGACAATCTTAAACCGATCCAAAAACGGTTTGATAGCATATTTCTCCAAAATCAGCAACACGAAGAAAATGAAACCCCATAACAAGAAGTTCCAGTTGGCACCATGCCAAAAACCGGTTGCCAGCCACACGACCAGCATGTTGAAAATGTGGCGCGGTACGGCGACACGGTTGCCGCCGAGCGGGATATACAAATATTCACGGAACCACGAGCCCAACGTGATGTGCCAGCGACGCCAAAACTCTGTGACGCTGGTTGACATATACGGATGACGGAAGTTTTGCGGGAATTCAAAGCCGAGCATGCGGCCGAGACCGATCGCCATCAGTGAGTAGCCGTAGAAGTCGAGGTAGATCTGTAACGCAAACGCCACAACACCCATCCAAGCTAATGGGGTAGAAATGCAGTCGTACCCGATATCCGCGATATCGCTCCACAAACCGCCGATGCGGTTGGCAAGCAGCACCTTAAGGCCTAAGCCGATGGTGAATTCACGCAAACCGTCGTTGATGCGTTCCGGCGGGATCGGCGCGGGCTGTTTGAGTTGTTGGGCTACTGCGGGGTAGGTGACGATAGGTCCCGCTATCAATTGCGGAAACATGTACAAGAAGGTCGATAAGCGAATGATTGATCGCTCAGGTTCAATCTTGCTGCGGTACACGTCCACAATATACGACACGATCTGGAAGGTGTAAAAACTGATGCCGATGGGAAGGATCAGGTCAACGGCAGGTAACTGCACGCCCGAAAGCGGCCAAAAACGGTCGATCACGCTTTGTGCGGTAGAAAAGAAGAAACCCGCGTATTTGAACACAAACAGCCAACCGAAATCGTAGAGAAGGCCGAGTGTCAGCCATACTTTTTTGCGTTTGGGGAACCGGCCAATCAAACGGCCGATCAGCCAGTTGGCTACCGAAGAAAGCAGAAATAACAGAATGTACAGCGGTTGCTGAATGGTGCCGTACACGTAGAACCCGATACTGCCGATCAATAACCACACCGTGCGGAATTTCGGCGGCAGTAAGTAGAACACACCGAATACCAAGGGAATAAAGATAAACAAAAATTCCAAACTGCTGAATACCACCTGCTATCGCCTCCTTCCCTCAAAAATCGACAAAAAACATACACATAACAGCATATCATATTTTGCACGCATACGCAATGACTAATTCTAAAATGATACAGAAAATTTTCCGTCTTGAAGCTACGGCGTTTTTGTGGTATACTATAACAAATGTCGTGACAAAGGAGCTTGTCTATGCAAAAACAGGCAATCGGGATCATCGGCGGTATGGGGCCGATGGCGACGCACGATTTGTTTGGTAAACTGCTCAAACACACCGATGCACACAGCGATGCGGATCATATCCGCATTTATATGGATTGTCATGCCGGCGTTCCGGATCGTACGAAAGCGATTTTGGAGGGCGGCGAGTCACCTGTGCCGTATATTGTGGAATCGGCGGAAAAACTGGCATCCATCGGAGCGCAGTTGTTGCTGATCCCATGTAACACGTCGCATTATTTCTACGACGAGATCGCCGCCGCATCGCCGGTGCCGGTTCTTAATATGATTGCCGAAACAGCGGCGCTGTTACAGCGCGAGGGTGTATCGTGTGTCGGGCTTTTGGCAACTGACGGCACCGTGAGGTCGGGTGTATATCAAGCGCAACTGGAAAAACACGGTATTCGCACGATTTGCCCCGATGACGATGATCAATGCAACGTAATGCGTTTGATTTATGATGGCGTCAAAGCCGGCGCCGAGGAGTTTGATACCGCACCGATCATGGCTGTGCTTGCAAAACTGCGGCAAATGGGCGCCCAGCGTATTGTACTCGGATGTACCGAATTGCCGATTGGCTTTGCCGATTACGGTATCCCGTGTGATGACGCGGTGGATGCCGCCGATGTGTTAGCCAAAGCGGCAGTAGCCGCCGCAGGGTATCCGGTGAAAGAATAAAAGAACGCGTAAAGGCAAAAACCTTTACGCGTTCTTTCGTTTATTGCTGCTTCTTACGGAAGATGAGGAAGTACCACGCGGCGGTTCGGCTCATGCCGATAACAGTAATGCCAGCGCGATTGCCAGCAGAGTAGGGAGAATTTTTTTCGTCATGGTCGGACTTCCTTTCAAAACACAAGCGGGCGGATAGTGCTCTATCCGCCCGCCGATTTATGATGTTGGGCGGCAAGTTTGTCGCCTGTTGTTGGAGATTATTTGAAGTAACGGTTAAGCAGGCCTTCAAATGCGCGGCCGTGTCTTGCTTCATCCTTCGCCATCTCATGGACCGTATCGTGGATCGCATCGTAGCCGAGTTCTTTGGCTTTACGGGCAAGGATCATCTTGCCGTCGGTCGCGCCGTATTCGGCTTCTACGCGCATGGCGAGGTTCTTTTTGGTGCTGTCGGTGACGACTTCACCCAGCAACTCGGCAAATTTTGCCGCATGCTCGGCCTCTTCGTACGCCGCTTTTTCCCAGTACAGACCAATTTCGGGGTAGCCCTCACGATGTGCCACGCGTGCCATCGCAAGATACATACCGACCTCGGAGCACTCACCGCTAAAGTTGGCGCGGAGCATCTCAATGATTTCCGGCTCAACACCCTGTGCTACACCTACGCGATGCTCATCCGCCCATTTGTAAGCGGTGACAGCGGTGGAAACGTCTTCTTTGGCAACGGGGGCAGGGGCCGCTTCTTTGAATTTCTCCGCAGGCGCCTGGCAAATGGGGCAGGCGGCGGGGGCCTCGTCACCGTTGTGGACATAACCGCAGACTAAACAGACATACTTTTTCATAACCGAATTCCTCCAAAAATTTATTTTTCTTGATTGACAGATTGACAACGAGGGCAGATGCCGGTAATATACACGTCCCACATTCCGACTGAAAATCCATCGGGAAGCAGGGGGTGAACCGTGTCAGCCGTGAGCGGAAAGTCAAACAATTCACCGCATTTGGAACAACGGAAATGCCCGTGATCCTCTATAGCCGCGTCAAAATGTTGCTCGGCCGCATCAATGGTAACGACTCGAATAAGCCCTGCCTTGGATAGTTCGCGTACCGTGTTATACACCGTGGTGCGCGACAGTGTTGGATACTCTCGACTTAACGCCTGGTATACAACGTCAGCCGTCGGGTGCGTGCGGTGCTTAATGAGATACTTATATACCGCTAACCGCTGCTGTGTGGGAGAGATGCCGTTCTGCCGGAGCGTGTCGCTCAATTTTACGTGATCCATACGCTCCTCCGTTCTGTAATCGTTACTGATTTGTAATGATTACAATTAAAGTATATCAGAAAAAATTTTGTTGTCAACAGTTTTCGAAGAAATATTTAAAAAATTTTTTTGGCAAGCGAATAAACGCTTGACAAGGGAGCAGAAATGTGATAAAGTAAGTGACGTCGCCACGATACATGGGGGTATAGCTCAGCTGGGAGCGCGATGCACTCAAAGCCAGACCCCACCACATAATTTCATAAATAAAAACTTGACGAACCCCAATATGGGGGTATAGCTCAGCTGGGAGAGCGCTTGAATGGCATTCAAGAGGTCAGCGGTTCGATCCCGCTTATCTCCACCACCGGTTCGTCAAGTTTTATTTTTTTGCCCGCTCAGTTTGAGTGGGTATTTTTTGTTTTTAGAATCTTCTCTTCCGCCTACGGACATATTTATTGTCGAAGAAAATACCACGAACCAAACCGCACATCACTCCGCCAATAAATAGTCCAAGTCGTCTGCCGTTAGTTGATCTTCTTGCCATCTTACTCACCTACTACAATTAAAGTTTGTATTTGATTTGCAGAGTGGTTCCGTTACCTTTGGGCGGTTGATACAAAATAGCATCTTCAGTATTCATACACTGTCTCATAGCGTTACACACTTGAGGATGTCTTTGTTTTAACTCTAAATCGTTATGTACATCTCCCGATCTCAAAACAATTTCCGTTTTGCCGGCTTCTTTGGCAATTCGTTTTTGCTCTTCGATATATTCTTTGATTTCGGTGGTAGTCATTTTGTTTTCCTCTTTTCCGCTTTCTTGTTTT
>JAZOQQ010000247.1:0-6129 GCA_045656165.1 Acutalibacteraceae bacterium | reverse complement strand
GTTACTTTGCCGTAGCGTTTTTCGTAGCCCTCATACAGTGTCCACCAGCGTTCTTCTTCCTCGCTGCCGAATTCCATTTCGGCTTCAATGGCGGTGCGGATCTTGTCTACCGTGTCGGCTTCAAAATTATCTTTACCGCTGAAGGTGGCTTGTGCAGGTAGGGCCTCGGCGGCAAACTCCTCGCCGCGCAAGACACGAAACACTTCGTAGAGTAACACGGTTTTGCCTACGCGCCATTGACCATATAGTGCGATCCAACGACCGTCGGTATAGAGGTGACGGTTGCCGTTGTCGTCAACATAGGTTAAACGGCCGATGATCTCTTTTACCTCTTCTTCACGGTTTTTAAGGATCTCGCGAACCGTGCGTCCGGCTTCCGTTGCGGTATTGATTGTGGCTTTTGCGTCTTTGCCGATCATGTCGATGACCGCTTTGGACAACTCAACGCGTTCGCCCGACAAGTCCGCTACCGTGCATGAGTGGGTGACGGTTTGCTCGGTTTTTTGTTCGCGTGAGTCGGTGTCGGTCAGTTTGACGCCGGATACGTAGTGATAGGTGGCTTTGAGTTCCAAGGTTAACTGTTGTACGCTGTCATCGCGAATCGGGAAGACCAGTTCGTATGCTACGTCGCGACCGGACGCTTCGATGGTTTGTTGATCTTTGGCTTTATATCCTTTTTCATCCACCACGACCGACAGTACAAAGCGTTCGGCAGGGGCTTTGTTGAGTTCGTTGCGTACAGGAACGGTAATATGCCAGTTGCCGTCTGCTTTTTTACCGGTGGGTGTGCCAAAGGTAATGCTCGGCCGCGAAATTTGACACAAGCGCTCCCACGAATTAAAGATTTGGCGTAACAACTGGCGACCGAGCGGCCAGAAGATGTACCAATCGTGTATGGAGGGGGTTTGCAAGATGAGTTTTTGATAATCGCTGAGTTTTTTGGCGGCGGTACGCAAGCAATCCAACCGTCCGCTGAAACCGACGCGCTGTTCATATTGTTGCAAAATGGTAGCGGCATCCAACAACAACGTGGGAGTATCAATACCGCACCGTTTTTGATAGACGGTAAGTTTGGCGAGAAGGTTGCCGGCGTACTGGCGTAAGGAAATCATTTCCTGTGTATCGGAAGCGGCATCTTTGACAAACTGGATAGCCGACTCAAACAACATATTTAAGGTTTCCAGAGTCGGTTCAATCGGTGTTTCACATGCCAGCAGATAACTCAAATCGCGGCAATACCGTTCAATTAAATGTGGGTGTTTATCAAAAAGGTGTACCCATTGCTGACGATCACATGCGGTATAGGCATGTAATAGCACGCTGTCCATGGCAAATGCGGAGCAACGATTGGATTCACGCTGGCTGTGTAACGCCTTCTTGCCGAACAGAGCCAAATAACGATGCTTTTCGCCGAAGAACTCTGCCAAATCAACGCGCGTGTCGCGGCTGTTGTTTTCCAACAGTAAGAAGGACAAGAATTGTACTTTTTGTGCATACAATGTGCGATCGGAATTGTTTAACTCCTCAAAAATGCTGTTAAACGGTGACGGTTTCCAGGTGGCATCTTGTTTTTGTCTCCACAGAATATACGGATGGACGTCGTCGGAATCCATTGCCGTATCGTCGAGTGGTTCGTCATCCGACAGATCGGTACCGTCATTGGTGAGCGCTTTGAGCATCTTATGCACGTGCGCGCGAATTTTTTCGTAACTGGGTGCTGCCGAGGGATAAATGGTTAAGTATTCACGCGATAACGTATCCCACGCTTGATATTGTTCTGCCGCTTCTTGTGGGCGACCTTCATTGACAAGCAAGCGTGCTTGATCGATGATAAGTTTTAAACGCAAGCCGTATTGCTCGTCGCTGTCGCTGAATGTTGAACGGATGGCGCGGATGCAGTCGATCATTTCACGGCGCGCAGCGGATGCGGCTTCCAAGTCGTCCTTGGCATCTTTTACCATTTTTTCCAGAATGCGCAACCGTTTGAGTTCGTATTCCCGTACCGACAGAGAATTGGTTGCTTGGTACTCTTTGAGTTGTACCAAGGCACGTTCAGACTGGTTGTATTGCAGGCAATAGGAAATAATGCCGTCAATGTCAAGCGATGCCGCAACATCGTCTGCGGGTGTCGGCTTGACAGGCGGTTTTTCGGGTTGCTTAACGGGTTGTGTCGTGCCCAAAATCTGCATATTTTCGGCGGTTGGCAAGCGACCATCCGCTTCGGACGGATGATAAATAAAGGACACGGTGCCGTAACTTTTCTTGGGGTCCACCGTCATGTTTTCCAAAATGGGGTTTAAGCGGCGGTGGAAATATACCTTCGGAACGCCGGGAATATCGTACGGTACAAGGATGCCTTGACAATAACTGCCGACACGGTCTGCAAAGAAATGGTCCAAGCGACCGAAGTGCAATTTCGGCAGGATCTCCAGCACTTCCGAAATCCCTTCGCGTAACGGTGTACCGTCGATAAAACGTTGATGCACGATACGCACTTTGTAGTCGTTGGTGGTATTGTCTAACAATTCGGGCGCTATCAAAGTCGGTTGCAACACGGGCGTCGCTTGCGCACGCGGCGTAGAAAGGTAGTTTTGCTCATCCAAGACTTGATAACGGCCATCGGTATCTTTTCCGATGACAAAACCGATTTCGGACACGCAAGGAAGTGGGCGTACCTGACGGGCCACCGGTCGGCCGTCGTCGCCAACGGCAACCGTGAAGCATACGGCATCGCCCGCTTTGATTTTGGGTGACAGGTCGGAAAGAAGATCCGATTCTCGGAAATACAAACCGGACCCGACGTCAACAAAACCAAATCCGCCGGCAAAGTCCGTTGGCGGGATAAAGCGTGTAACGGTGCCAAAGCCATAGATAAAACCAATCTGATCGTACGGGGCGGTGACGGTGTTGCCGTTATTGTCCACAAACGACAGATGATCGGCAGCAAGGCCCGACAAACGACCAAAGGAGTATGAGTTATCGGCTACATCGGAGATGGCAACGCGATGCCCGATCAGCACTTCCGATGGGGCAAAGCGACCTTGCTCAACCAATGTGCCATCTTCCGTTACGTCGTAGGAAGCACCGGTCGGCAAGGCGCGCAAAATCTGCATGCCGTAGACGACCGGCACTAATTTGCCGTCTTCCAGCGGCGGTTGATTAGCGGTGTCATAACGATATTTTACCAAATAGACAAAGCGGCGTGTGTCAACTTGCTTACCTTGGAATTGCAAGGGCTTTGTTGCGGGCGGCTTTACCGTAAGAGTTTTTTCGGTGCGGTCACCTTTAAAGGAATCGGCAATGTAGCCGAAAGAATATTTGGGATCGTATAAAAACAAAAAGCCATAACCCTCGCGCACCGTATCCTCTTGAAAGGCACCATCGGGATTCGGTTCGGTTGTGACGTTCCCTTCGTTATCGATGGAAATGGCCAAGTAGTCTTTTTTGGTGTACTGCTCCAAAATTTCCACACGGCGTGCGCGCTTGTACGGGCGCACCTCTTTTTCTTCTTCTACGCTCATGCGCACGGTGTAAACGTAACGATGCGTGTCCAATTCATCGGGGTTTTCTACGCCGGTAATAGAACGACGCACGATGCGGTATGTACCGGTATTGACGTCGCCAAAATGATAGTCGGGAGATACGTAGCCGTACTCCGAAAAGGTCATGTAATTTGTTAAAACGCCGTAGACGTGAGTGATGGTTTTTTCGGGGGCTTCTTGCAACGGCACAATATCCTTGGCGGTCAGCCCCGACGAAGTCATGGCAACAAAGAACGAGGCGGAAATGCCGGTTTTATAACGAATCAAATTGCGGTCACGGAAATAGCGCAAGCGCGCCGGAAAACCGCCAAAGAAGTATTTTTGGTCACGGCGACTGCAAAGTGCCGTGCGGCGAATGTTGACGATATCGCGGTAGGCGATACGGCCGGCAGGTCCCGCAACGAGCGCCAAGCCGCGCTCGTCGGCCGCGGAAACGATGGAGGTGAATTCCCGCTCATCTTTGAGCAACACGGTAACGGTATCACCTGCCACCGGCAAGGTCGTAATATCAGCCAGTTTTTCGGGTTCAAAGGGGTAGCGGTCTTCGTTGGCCGCCAAGTATGCATCATCACCATCGGCCGTATAGTAAGCGAAGAACCAGTCACCGCCGTGAAAACGATATAAGAAGGCGCCCGTTGCCAGTACGTCGGGGTGATAAGTCTTACGGCGACGCAACACCTCAACATCGGTTAACTGTATACTGCCGATGTCGTTCAATATTAAATGTGCGGTATAATCTGCCACAAACTCACCGAAAGCGTAGGTGGGACCAAACAAGGTGGTTAACGACTCTTCGGAAATCGCGAACATTTCGGGTGTGTATAACGTATTCCGTTTCGGTTCGTAATCATCGGCATCCAACGTGCCGACGTAACGCAGGTCAGCAATGTCGGCGGCGGCAACAAAGGCATCGTCCACAAAAACACCGTTTTCTTCAACGTCGGACAGCAGGCCGCGCAGCACGGAAGAATCCGTTTTGGATAACCAAACGGATTTGCCGAGATAGATGTTATACATACTCATGTCCATGGTTTTTAAGGCCCTCTTTCAACGATTATGTTTCGTCTTTGGGTTGATAGTTCACTTGGCAATAACGCAAGTCCGCTTGGTAGCCGTTCTTCTCAATGGCGCGTTTGATGCGCTCATAGGTTACTTCGCGACAAATGTTGTTTTCATTGTTTGTACAGAGGATAAACCTGCGATGACCGCCGTCTGCAGCGTTGAGTTTCATGACGGCGTGACCGGTGGTGCCGGATCCCGCGAAAAAATCCAATACGGTGTCGGCACAGCGTACAATGCTGAGCAATTGCTCCACCAAAGCGGTTGGCTTCGGGAATCCGAAATTTTCAAGGCCGAGTTTGGTGATCTCTTTTTTCGCATTATCATTGGAGAAGCGGTTGTCGGTCAGCGCGATGGAGGAGAGCGGCGTTTCGCGGTCTTTATAGACCACCTCGTACGGGCGGGTATTGGAAATGGTGGCTTTGGCGTAGGTTTTGGTGTAGATACGCGGATGACCGTCGCGTCCTTGTTTGATGATGACAAATCCGTTTTCGTAACCAAAATCAAATTTTTCTTTACTCCAGCGCCACACCCAGTCCTTTTGCTTATGTTCGCCCGCATGGCGTTTTTTGTGTTGCTCTATGCTGCCGCCCGGCACGAAGGTTTGTCCGTCGATTGTCAGCGGAAAGTCCATGTTTTCGTTATACCATAAGGAGTCGTAGTCCAACGTTTGATTCAGTTTATAACCGCCGCGGATGGGGAAATATTCGTCGTACAACGGATAACCGTCTTCATGTGAGGGGAGGCCGCAGAATACGGGTTTGCTCTTATCTTTGGCATACACTACCACGTAATCGTGGTTTTGAGCGATACTGTTGGTGTGATCTTTGCCGGATTTTTTGGTAACGCGGGGGAGAATCGCGACGAAATTGTGACTGCCGAAAATGTCGTCGCACAGCATTTTAAGATGTGTCATTTCGTTGTCGTCGATGCTGATAAAAATGACACCGGTTTCCGACAGTAAATCAACAGCCAGGCGCAGACGTTTTTCCATAAACGACAGCCACTTGCTGTGGCGGAACGTGTCATCGCCGGTGACAAACGAATCGCCAAACAAAAAGTCTTTGTTACCGGTGTTGTACGGAGGGTCTATGTAGATGACATCAATCTTACCTTGATGTGTGGTGCCGAGCACTTGCAAAGCGGCAAGGTTGTCACCTTCAATGAGGAGATTGTCGGTTCCGTTGTGATCCAAACGAAGAGCGGTATCTTCGGTAAGCACGGGAGTGTGGGTCAGAAGCAGATCTTCAATTTCTTCCCGATGTTGTTCAAAAACCAAACCGTATTTGGCGGTGCTGACCGTTTTGGACAGTTCGTCTAAATACGCTTGCAACCGCGGTTCGTTCGCTGTGTAGGCGCGCAGTTCTTCGATCTTTTGCAATAACGCTTCGCGTTGTTGCTTGGAAACATTGACACTCATACCGTTTTCCTCCGTAACACGATATACCTAAAAACAGTATATCATATAAAACTTAACTTGTAAATTAAAATATAAATATAAATAAAAGGCGGCGATGCGCAATATGCG
>JAZOQQ010000246.1:0-2647 GCA_045656165.1 Acutalibacteraceae bacterium | reverse complement strand
GCCGCCGCCAACTCGGTGGCCCGATTGGATCACTTCATCGCTTCCAACGGTACGCTGTTTAACATGAAATTCCATCCCAGCGCACTCGCCGGCCGCAGCGGTCTGGAAAGCTTTGTCGCGCTGGTGCGCGGCTACTTCGATCAAAAAGGTAGTCACGTACAATTTAACGTCGTCAGCCGCGAAACGTTACGCGATGCACAAAAACATCCCGAAAACTACCGTTCGCTCGTGGTTCGCGTTGCGGGTTACAGCGCCCTGTTTACCACGCTGTCCCGTTCACTGCAAGACGACATTATTAACCGAACCGAACAAGGAGGATTCTGATGGACGACACCTTGTTATCGGTGACCGGCAGAATCTTCGATATTCAGCGATTTTCCACCCACGACGGATCCGGCATTCGCACGCTGGTATTTTTAAAAGGTTGTTATTTGCGGTGCCGCTGGTGCTGTAACCCCGAATCACAACTTTACGATATCCAGCAAATGAAAGTCGGTGACACGGTCAAAACAATCGGCCGTGACGTCACCGTGGCAGAAGTGCTCAAAGAGGTCTTGCGCGACCGCATGTACTACCGACGCTCCGGTGGTGGCGTAACGCTCTCCGGCGGCGAATCGCTGTCGCAACCGGATTTTGCCGTAGCCCTGCTGACCGCATGTCAGCAAAACGGCGTACACACCGCGATCGAAACCACCGGCTTTGCGCCGCGTGAGGTCGTGGAACGGTTCTTGCCGGTGCTTGACTGTGTGCTGATGGACATCAAGCATATGGATAGCGAAAAGCACCGCGAATTCACCACACAGCCCAATGAGCGCATTTTGGAAAACGCTCGTTTGATCGCTGAGAAAGCCCGCAAACTCATCATTCGCGTGCCGGTCATTCCGACCTTTAACGACACGGAAGCCGAGATCGGAGCAATCGCCTCCTTTGCGGCCTCCCTGCCGAACGTGACCGAGATTCACCTGCTCCCCTACCACCGTATGGGTCGGGATAAATACATCGGTCTTAACCGCGAATATCAAATGGACCACATCGTTCCGCCCACGCCGCAACACATGGAACTGTTACGCCAGAAAGCGGAATCCTACGGTCTGAAAGCACTGATAGGAGGTTGATACGATGGAACTTAATGTGCTGAACCAAAACGAGAAGAAGACACGTATCATCCAAGAACTGGTGCCCGGTAAGCAGATCACGCTGGCGCACATTATCGCCCACCCTGACGATATCCTGTACCGCAAACTCGGTTTGGATCCGGCGGTGGACCACGCAGGCGCAATCGGTATTCTCACCTTAAGCCCCAGCGAAACCGCTATTATCGCCGGTGATATTGCTCTGAAATCTTCCGGCGTAGAACTCGGTTTTGTGGATCGCTTCAGCGGCACCGTGATCGTCACCGGTACGGTATCTCAGGTCGAATCGGCGCTAACCGCCATTCGGGAATATGCGATTGAAAAACTTGGCTTCTCGGTTTGTGAGTTGACACGAACATGAGAAAAAAACTGATCCTGATGGGTCGAAGCGGCGCCGGCAAAACCACCTTGACACAAGCGTTGCGAGGTGAAACCATCGCCTATGCCAAGACCCAATCCGTTGCGTACGACAACTTTTTAATTGACACACCGGGCGAATACATGGAAAACCATGAACTCGGCGCCGCCCTGTGCCTGTACGCATACGAAGCCGATGTGGTCGGCTTGCTCATCGCCGCCGACGAAGACTTTTCCCTCTTTCCGCCATGCATCACGTGCTTGGTCAACCGCGAGGTAATCGGCATCGTCACCAAGATCGACAAAGCCGATCCGAAACGCGCGGAAAACTGGTTGCGCCTTTCCGGTTGTGAAACGGTATTCCACATCAATTCCCACACCGGCGAAGGCATTCCCGCACTACTTCAGCACCTCGAAATTCCAGAAAACCAACAAAAACAAAAATAAAACACAGAAAAAACCAAATTTATATGTTGACTTTTTGTGGTTTAGGTGCTATCATGTAGTCAAGAAAGTGTCAAACAAAGAAAAATCCACATAAAAAAGGAGAATTACTATGGCAATGGTAAACGAGTATGAAATCAAAAAGCAGATTTGCGCGATCGGTAAACGCATTTATGATCGCGGCATGGTTGCGGCAAACGACGGTAACATTTCCGTTAAGCTCAACGACAACGAATTCCTCTGCACGCCCACGGGTGTCAGCAAGGGCTTCATGACTCCTGAGTACATCTGCAAAGTTGACAAGGACGGTAAGGTGATCCAGGCCAACCCCGGCTTTAAACCTTCTTCCGAAATCAAAATGCACATGCGTGTGTACAAAGAGCGCCCCGACGTTAACGCGGTGGTTCATGCTCACCCGATGTACGCGACCGGCTTCGCCATTGCGGGCATCCCGCTGACTCAGCCGATCATGCCGGAAGCGGTTATCGCGCTCGGCTGCGTACCGATCGCCGAGTACGGCACACCTTCTACCGAAGAAATTCCAGACGCAGTTTCAAAGTATTTGCAGTCATTTGACGCAGTGCTTCTTGAAAATCACGGTGCTCTCACATTCTCTGATTCACTTCTTAACGCTTATCACAAAATGGAATCAGTAGAATTTTATGCAAAACTCCTTTATATCTCAAAACAACTCGGCGGTCCTAAGGAACTTT
>JAZOQQ010000245.1:0-2128 GCA_045656165.1 Acutalibacteraceae bacterium | reverse complement strand
TCCAGACCCATGTATTCCTGTGTCAGCACGCTGCGGCGCGAGAAAAACATCTCATATTTGTATTCGGGACACCCCACACCGATCGCCTTTGCCAACGCGATCTCTTCGTTGTAAAACTGATACTGCACCTCGCAAATCGACGGGCACAGACCGTGCGAGTACATGGAATACGTCGTGCGGTCGTGTCCGCAAAAGATTACGCCCCAGTTTTCCATGGTGGACACGCCCAGTACGGTAGCCGGCACGTGAATCACGGGGTTAACATTGGCAAAATCCACGTCTAACACCGTATCAGCTCGCGAAGGACCGTCGCCGTAAGTTACCGCATCCATACACGGCAAATATTTCGATGCTTCCAAAAACGCATCGGTATCGGTCATCGGCAACGCCGCACCGCGCAACGTGATCGCGCGGTATTTCGCACCCACGTGCGGAAACTGGAATTTACCGATGCTCTCAATACGCGTACCGTACGGTGCACTTGACCAACCGCCGATAATGACCTTCTTATCGCAGCCCGCTTCGCGCATCAAACGGCGCAACAGCAAGCAACCAAAGTTATCCGAAAAAATGTGAATAACCTGTCCATCTTCCAAATGCGGGATCAGGGCGCGGAACGTCGGCTCGTGTCCCCACGACCCCATCGCCACCACGATCTGAGCAGCACCCTTGACCGCCGCCGCCATATCGGTGGTCACCAAATCAAAAAACGCACGACCCGACCGCTCAAAACAGTATTTATTACGCTGAATACCATCCAGCAAAATACCCGTTTTGTCCAAATCCTTCAGCGATGTTTTGGCGAACGGCTCAGCATCCCACAGCCGCACCTCGCTACCGGCAAGTTTGCAGTCTGCCGCACACGTTTTGCCCACGGCACCGCCGCCGAGCACCGCGATCGGTTTTCCTTTTAAATGTTCCATGTTCATGATACCATCCTCCATTCGGTATTTACAACGCCAGTATACTATGCTATCATTCTATTTGTAAAACGAATTATTTTGATAAATGTTATCAATTTTCTTGATAGGTGGAATCGGTATGGATATGCGCACGATACAAACCTTTATTGAAGTAGCGGAATTGCAAAGCATCACCAAAGCGGCACAGTCGCTCGGCTTTGCCCAGTCCACCGTTACCATGCAAATCCAAGCACTCGAACGCGAACTGGGCGTACCGTTGTTTGACCGTATCGGCAAACACATTTCGCTTACCGCCCCCGGCCGCAAATTTCTCACCCACGCCTACGAATTATCCCATATTCTGCAAAAAGCAGGCGCACTCGGTGAAGAAAACGGCGGTGTCCTGCGCATTGGTGTGCTGGAGTCGCTGTTATTCAGCCGCCTGACAACGCTCTTGCCCACCTTTAAAGCGCAGCATCCGCAGGTGGAACTGCACATCAAAATGGGTCAAGCAACGGAACTGTTACAACTCGTCAAACAAAACCAGTTGGACCTCGCATACCTATCCGCCGACCGCAATACCGACCCTGATCTGATTTGCTTGCATCGCCGCCGCGAAGAAATGATTTTCGTATGTGGCACATCCCACCCGTTAGCCAACCGTTCTTCGCTGTCGGTCGACGAACTGTTGCAACACGAACTGGTGGTTACCGAACGCTCCGGAGTCTGCTTCGGCCGTTTGCGTGCACTCGCCGCCGCACATAACGTTTTACTGAAAAGCAGCATTGAAGTAGACAGCACCGCCGTCATTGCCTCACTTCTCAAAATCGGCATGGGCCCCGCTTTTCTGCCCGCCTATGCGCTTGCCGATCACCTTGCCGACGGCTCGCTTGTCAAATTGGCGGTTAATACGCCGCCCGAACACTACGAAAGCCAAATTCTTTGCCACAAAGATCGCTGGCTCTCTCCCGTCATGCACGATTTTATCGCCTTGTGTGCAAATACATAAACAAAAACCCTCCTGCCATCGCCAAGTGTCCTTAGAAAACACTCGGCTCAGACAGGAGGGTTTCTCATTTCGCCTTTGTTGCACCACATTTGCGGCAGCGGTATCCCACCGTCACCGTTTCGGTATATGCCTCCTCGTCCACAATCCATTGTTGCCCGTAGACGGGAACTCGCTTGGTGTCGGTTTCGTACCGATCGCGAAACACCACCACTAACGG
>JAZOQQ010000244.1:0-5289 GCA_045656165.1 Acutalibacteraceae bacterium | reverse complement strand
GCAGCGCATCCGAGAAGGTAAACGCAGACCCACCCGCATGGGTGAAATGCACATGCTATCCGGCCTCGTCTTCTGCGGTGACTGTGGGAACAAGATGTACCATGTGCGATGCAAGGGATGGGATCACAGTCAGGAATATTTCACATGCGCCACATACAGAAAGCAGCGCGGTGGCTGCACATCCCACCAGATTAAGACAGAAGTCATCGAGCAGATTGTGCTGGCGCAGCTCCAAAGCATCATACGCTTTGCAAGTGACCATGAAGCAGAATTTACCGAGATGGTTATGCAGAGGTCGCAAAAAGCCCGCAGCGCAGAGCTGCGGGACAAGAAGAAGGAATATGATCAGAGCAAGGCCAGAGCTGCAAAGCTGGATCAGATCATGCAGCGGCTTTACGAGGACAACATCAGCGGCAAGATCAGCGATGAGCGATTCGCAAAGCTGTCCGAGACATACGAAGCGGAGCAGAAACAGCTCATCGCCCGAATAGCAGAACTGGATGCGTTCTTCGCGAAGGATCAGGAGCAGGCGGTCAACCTCAAAACCTTCATGCAGCACGTCAAGCATTACACGCACCTTGATCATCTAGACACAGAAGTCCTGCGCACCTTCATCAAGCGCATCGTGGTGACGGATACCATGCCGGGCAAGAAAGGCAAAGGCATCGAGGTCAAGCTGGAGTACACCATTGACGGAGAATACAAGACATATCTCGATCAGCAGGATAGGAAAACGGCATAGCCGACGAATCGACTATGCCGTATCCTAAAAATCACTGTTGCGCACCACCCAAGGGGTGGTTTTTGTTTTATCCCAACAAGGTATCCGTTACCAGCATCACGCAAAACCCGATAAGCAACGCGTAGGTGGCACCGTGTTGGCTGCCATGAGCATGCGTTTCGGGAATCATTTCGTCGCTGATAACATACAGCATAGTACCGCCTGCAAACGCTAACGCAAACGGCAACACGATGTTTGCCACGCTGACGGCAAAGAACCCGATAAGCGTGCCGACCACTTCCACCAATCCGGTTGCCAAAGCGCACAGAAATGTTTTTCCGGGGGTCACACCTGCCGCCAACATCGGCCCGATGATGACCATGCCTTCAGGGATGTTTTGCAACGCAATACCGCCGGCAATCGTGAGTGCCTGCACCACGTTACCCGATCCGAAACCGACACCGGCCGCCAAACCTTCAGGTAAATTATGAATGGCAACCGCCATGACAAACAACAGCACTTTGTTAAGATCGGCCTGATGATGCGTTTCCAGATCCGGTCCGACCAGTTTGTGTAAGTGCGGCACCAGTTTGTCCAGAATGCTCAAAAAGGCGGCGCCGACAAACACGCCGAGAACCGTCACGCCGATGCCGATCGCGCCGCCGCCCGCATACTCAATAGACGGCAGAATTAAACCTACAACCGCTGCCGCCAACATACTGCCTGCCGCAGACGACAGCACGATATCGGAAAAACGGTGCGATACTTTTTTAAAAATAAAGCCCAACAGCGAGCCGAACACGGTAGCTCCGCCAACACCGAGGGCGGTAATCCAAACCATTTCCATTTGTGACACTCCTGCATCGCACACGGGAAGCAACAACGCTCCCCGTGTGCCGACATCTTTTAAACTTCGCTGAAATTATCCTTGCCTACACCGCACAACGGGCAAACAAAATCATCGGGTAAATCTTCAAACTTCGTACCCGCCGCAATGCCGTTATCGGGATCGCCTACGGCTTCGTCATACTCCCAACCACATACGTCACACACATACTTTTTCATGTCGAAATCCTCCTTTTCGCTTATGATTGTATTGGTTCAAAATCTGCAGCCCCATGTTTGCAAAGCGGACAAACAAAATCATCCGGCAACACGTCGCCTTCATAGACGTACCCGCAAATTTTGCACACAAACCCTTTTTTGCCCTCTGTTTGGGGCTGCGGTTTGACGTTTGCGTGATAATACGCATACGTCATGGTGTCGCGATCCGAGATCACACGTGCTTCGCCCACCGAACAAATAAACATGCCATGGGTATCCAAATCTACGTACTGCTCTACATTCAGCGACATAAACGCGTTAATATACCGCGGCAAAAACACTAAACCGTTATCGGATCGGAAGGGCTGACAATCTTTGAACTTATCTGCATGTCGACCACTTTGGAAGCCAAAGGTTTCAAACACCTTAAACGGTGCATCCACCGTCAAACAGTTAATATTCATTTTGCCGGTTTGCCGAATCACGTGGTGCGAATAGTTCGCTTTGTTGATCGTCACCGCAATACGATTGGGCGTATCGGTTACCTGCGTCACGGTATTCACAATCAACCCATTGTCCTTTTTACCGTCATTGGACGTCACCACGTACAGACCGTACCCGATCTTGAACAGCGCCGTTAAATCGTTCTTATCAGCCGTAGCATCCTGTTGCGCCAAATACTCATGGCAAAGTTCATCCGACAACGCTTCGATCTGCACGAAACTGTCTTCCGACAAAGCCGATATAAGTTTTACGGTATTTTCCGCAAACAGCAAATTCTTGCAGGGTTCCAGCATGCCACGCATCACCTTGGCAGCAAGCGGCGCCCAACTGCCGTTTTCTACAAACGCAACCGTGCGATTTTGAAAATTACGTTCGGTTAGATGATGAATAAACTCTCGCATAAACGGAAACACGTCGGCGTTATACGTCGTGGTGGCGAGCACTAATTTACTGTAACGGAAAGCATCTTCCACCACTTCCGCCATGTCGCTACGCGCCAAATCGTTAACCACGACCTTGGGACAACCCTTGGCCTTGAGCTTTTCGGCAAGTTTTAGCACCGCTTTTTTTGTGTTACCGTACACCGAAGTGTAGGCGATCATAATGCCTTCCTCTTCCGGTTGATACGACGACCACGTATTATACAAGCCAAGATAATACGCTAAATTTTCCTGCAAAATCGGACCGTGTAACGGACAAATGGTCGCGATATCTAAAGTCGCCGCTTTTTTGAGCAACGCTTGTACCTGTGCGCCATATTTACCAACGATACCGAAATAGTACCGCCTCGCCTCGCACGCCCAGTCTTCTTCCACGTCCAGCGCCCCGAACTTTCCAAACCCGTCAGCCGAGAACAATACCTTATCCGTGCTGTCGTACGTGACGATTACTTCCGGCCAGTGTACCATGGGCGCCGTCAAAAATGTCAACTCGTGGTGACCGAGCGACAACGTACTGCCTTCACCCACCACGATTTTTTGCTCAGCAAAATCCGTGCCGAAAAACTGCTTCATCATCGCAAACGCTTTAGCGGAAGCGACCACCTGCGCTTGGGGATACGCTTTCATGAAATTGGCAATGTTAGCGGAGTGATCCGGCTCCATATGTTGTACGATCAAATAATCGGGATCACGGCCTTCCAAGACATTTTGCAAATTGTCCAACCACTCGTGCGTGAAGTTCACATCTACCGTGTCCAAGACCGCAATCTTATTATCTAAAATAACGTAGGAATTATACGCCATACCGTTTGGCACATCATACTGTCCTTCAAACAAATCAATACGGTGATCGTTTACACCAACGTACCGAATATCCTTTGTGATCGTCATATCGTCCACCTCTTTATCGGTAGTTTACCATAATTATAGCCGTTTAACAAGTTATTGGAAAGAAAAAACAGGATATCTGAAGAAAAATTTTCAGATATCCTGTCATAGGTTAATCATCCGGATTCCACAAAATTTGCCGATATATGCTCTCACAATAACCACACGAACGACACGCAGTCGGATCGCCTTTGGCGGCGGCACGCGCACACGTGGTGCGTTTTTCCCAATAATCCATTGGGATGCCACGGTTATTCAAAATAAACGGTGCCAGCAAATCCCCGAAGCCGGGTTCTGTTAAAGCCGATACGTCACCGTCCCACCGCTCGCGCCTATACGCGCCGATCACAACAGCCGGAAATGGATGGATCCGCGTTGCCAGTTTCACGCCATCCACCAGTTCTTCATAACGGTGCACATCTTCAGGACGCACCAAATTCCCCGCCAACAAACGATACCGATTTTCCGGTTTCTTAAATACGCGGCGGCAACCGTACGCCTCAAAATCCGCCACTTTCGCCGTCGAAGCTACCTGCGCACTGTGCGCAATCAGGTTATCGTGAAACGTATGATACGCGCAGTTGGGCAAGCATCCGCTATTGGCAAGCAGATACAAACGTTTTCCGTTTTGATGGCACCACGTATGTTGTGCGCGAATTTCGTCCACGCAATAGTTGTAATCACGCTTGACGTAAAACGAATCAAAAATATCCGCGCATTGTGCCATGCCGTCGATGCCGTCGATCCACATATTCACCGATGCTCGCACATCTATATCGGGATACCGTTTCTTGATGGTTTCGGCAACAAACGGCGATGCAGTCGTTACGGTATGTAACCCAAACCGCTCATACAGATCACCCACCGTATCCGCCACGCGTGCTGCCAACGACTGCGAAATCGCATCGCCGCCATAACAGTTACCGTTAAGCAACAAGTTCAGTCGCACGCCCTGATTCGCAAATAGTTTCAGCTCACGCTCCAGTTTCGCACCGTCATACCGCGGATCGTTTTCAAACACCGCACGTCCCGTTGCAAATCCGTCATAGGCAAAATACAACTCGCCGATACGGTCGAGATACGGCGCAATCGTGTTAAAAAACGATTGCGGTGCCGCACACGGGTATCCAACCGAAAACTGTAATTTACTCATCGTTATCCAAGACGCCCGTCAAGCCGCTTTGAATACGTTGCTTGTATTCCTCGCGCCATTCATCGGTAATCACCCACGGTTTTTGCCCTTTCTCACGGAACGGATTGTGGAAGTTACGGGTCAACACGCCGCGTTGTTCCAGATGCGCGTAGCACTCACGCATGCAGCCGCGCGCACCTTCAATCGGCGGGTTGTTGCCATCAGCCGACTGATAGCCGGTCCAGTTGATCTTATGATGATAGCCGTGATAGGTCTCGCTGAGTTCCTCCGGCGAAGGCGTACCTTCCGGTAAGAACGGATTGTACTCTTTGTGAGCGCCCATATAAGCGGTGGAACACTTGAGCACGTCCAGTTTGCCCCATTCAATGGTATGTCCCGCCACCGTAATCGATTCGGTCTCGGTCATCGAAATGGCACCGCCCGTACACGCTCTCGCGCAACGCATGCAACGGTCACACAATTTGCCTTCAAAGATCGGATCGGGTTCGAGCGGCGCATCGGTCAGCAGAATGACGAAACGCTGGAACGGGCCGAATTCC
>JAZOQQ010000243.1:0-3484 GCA_045656165.1 Acutalibacteraceae bacterium | reverse complement strand
TTGGATGTCCTTTTCTATACTACGGGCAAGGTGGATAATCTGTCTCTTTTTTTGCCGATCTTTGCTGGCCTGACAGCCTTAAATTACAGAAATTGTCAAAAAGTAGTTCCATATATTCTTTATCAAGCATTTATGCTTATTTGCATAGTTTGCGCCGGCTATGCCTCTACATACCTGTATTATCATAATATTCGCAACGATTTTATGACACCGGTTGTGGGCGAACTCATGACGCTTTTGGGTGCAAGCATTAACATTGTTGCAACGGTCATAACCGCTGTTGTAAAAGCTGTGATGAACAAAAAGCGCGCACAGAACGGCAATGAATAATACAGAGAATGAGCCGCTGTATTCAGCCGTTTAACGAATGCAACGCTCGGTGCAATAGCGTTGCATTGTATCAAATAGCGCAGTATATGCCAAAACTACCGCTTGCTTCGGCATGCGGGAGTTTTTTTGTGTCATAAGAAGGCCCGCACGCCTTATGCGCGCGGGCCTTCTTTTATGCGAACTCTTCTTTTGTCAGAAACATGGCGGATTTTTCGGTCGCGGGCAACGGTATGGTATCGGTGTCACGAAAGATGGAACCGCTGATTTGGTCACGATACGTTCCACGCTCCGGCAGACGTAAAACACCGCCGCCGTATTTATTAAATACCCCTAAAAACCGATTGTCACCGTATACCGTAACATTTTCCGCTTCGGTGTATACGTGACAACCAGCCGCTTCGGCCACGGCGCGGATTTGTTGGCTTTTGACATACGGTTTTGCAAAAACGACGGTATTGGCACGTCCTCCGCCCACACGTTCGGCGCACATACTCGGAAAATCGTAAGAATCGTCGTCATCCCATGTGAGTCGGTGCGACGTTATCTCTTCAAAACCATCCGGCGAAAATCCCTCTTCACTCCACACACCCGCCGCGTATGAGAACGCGAGTGTCACGTCGGTCGGCAACGAGCGGATCACGTCTCGCGTTGCTTTATCCATATAGAAATTGTACGCAAACACGATGAGTTTATAAGATGCCAGTTCTAATTTCGGCAGATCAGCCGCCCGATACACATCGGCGATCACGCCTGACACATTGGTTTCGTTAATAAACTCCCGCAAAAACCCCCTGTGCAGATCAACGCTCTCGCGTACCGATAACATGGACATCTCGTCGTAAACGATCAGCATATCCGCACAACTTTTGTGCGTGTTCTGCCGTATCGTATCGTTGAGCGCTACCATTTTTTGAATTTCCTGCATGATGGTGTCAGACGCAAACCAACCACCGCCGAGATCCATCCACCAAAAACCCGAATCATGCGCAAGATTTTTGGAAAACTCTCGCCACAGTACCGTCAGCGTATCACGCACGGTATCGGGCACCAATCCGTTTTGCCGATCCTCTTCACATTCGGTTGCCAAATAGGTCCGATTATCCATTTCATCGACAAACAACTTGGACAAGTTGATCGACTGAGCAGGACAAATCTCCCCACCCGGCTCGCCCGCCTCGCTGCGTGAATAGGCCTTTGGCGCCGCAAAGAAATCAATATACGGAGATGCCAGTAAGCGTTCTAATGCCAGATGCCCCGTGTACGCCGCATTATCCACGTACAGGGAATACCCGTAAAAAGCACCTACCGCCTTATTCGTTTTTTGCTTGACGATCTTACCGAAATACTCAAGCGCCTGCGCGTTTACTTCCGAGGTAAAGCAATCGTAATCACGCACGATGCGATCTTGCTCACGGGCTCGCAAAAACGCCAAGGGGGAATCGCCTTTCCCCACACGCCTATCCATGGTGGGTATCTGAATAGTATGCTCATCAATCTGTGGCTGACACCACGCTTCGGCAAGTGCTTGTTGATTACCGTATCGGCGAATACCGTATTCGTAAAATGCCTTTTTATTGGCAATTCCGTGATCACCGTATCGTTTGTGAATACGTCCCCACAGTACCGTTTCACCCGACGTACCGTAGGCAATGTGATACCCCAAAATCCGCTTGCCGTATGGACCGCTTTCCAATCGGTCAATTAAGCGTTCCAACGCAACACCCGCATCGTGCAACCATACGTTTGACGAGAAACTCTGTCGGGCGATCAATCCGCCGACGTTGGCTCGCGTATCCACATAGTCGCCCGCACGATAATAGCCGTTCGGTGCTTCATAACCCAGATAATCTTGCTTCTCGGTTCCCACCAAAGCCGCAATCTCCTCGGCGGTCTGCGGTCCGCCTTCATAGACAAACACTTCCTCCGGGTGCAACCGACACCAGTCAATCGGAACGTTAAGTTTGATACGCGGAATGTAGTAGATATCGTCGCCCGCCGAAAAAATGGATTCCAACACCCGATCGGTTAGCGAATAATCGTATTCATCCACGCCCATCCACCCAAGGTGTAAAATGCACGTATGGATCCGAACACCCGCCTTGATAAAATCGCGGTGGGTACTCAGTTGCTTATCAAAATTCTCGGTAAACACCAACGGTTTTCCGTCGCCGTTCTTTAACGGCGGATCATACGGGAATCCCAACCGCGACCAAAAAACCGGTTGATTCTTTAATCGTTCCATCATCACAGTTTCCGTTCGTATTCATTTTCGCGAATGCCGGGGTACTTTTTATCCAAATATTCCTCGCGGTACGGGTTAACACCGGTCGGCAATTTGTCGGGTTGGTTGGGTAACAACCACGACGTTTTTTTGTAAAACGTGTTGTGGAACCGATTGTCAATGCGATTTGTCTTCTCCAACGCATTCATACATGCGCGGATACACCCTCTGGCACCGCAAATCGCAAAATAACCCGTGTGGTTGAGAATATAATCGTAATATTCTTCCACCGCATTCGTAGACGGTTTTCGTCCCCATTTAGCCGTCGCGAGCGAATAGCAGAGGATATACGCTTCCTCTTCGGTCATTTCCGAATTACGCACGTCGAACGCCATATTCGGGAACTCTTTTTTGAGGAACGGCGAGCACTCGTTGTTCATGCCGTGGTGCGACAAGGTGCAACGCCCCATGTGTACGTCACCATACCACACCTGCTTTTCACCGTAATCCACGGTAAGACGTTTGGATTCGTCGCGCACGGACGGCACGGCATTACCCGGACAAGCCCGTTGGCACGCGCCGCAATGAATACAAATGTCGCCGGTATCGAGAATCGGATCGGGTTCCAACTCGCAGTCGGTAAAAATCAGCCCCAAACGCACACGCGGGCCGAACTTCTTGGTCAAAAACACCTTGGAAAACCCAATCTCGCCCAAACCGCAACCGGCTGCGATCACACGCACACTGCACACCACGTCAGCAGGGACCTTGCCCTCCGCTACCGGCTCGCGTGTGGTGCCGTTTCCTTCGGGAACGGCGGGATAATGCGCTACCGCCTCCCAGCCGTGGTCTTCAATAAAACAACACAGATCATACGACTTTTTCGGCCGGAAGAGTGAGTTGAGTTTGTTATAGGAATAGAACGTATAATTG
>JAZOQQ010000242.1:0-12469 GCA_045656165.1 Acutalibacteraceae bacterium | reverse complement strand
CTTTAGGAGATTATTTTAAAGCGGGTAAGCATTCATTTGCTCACCCGCTTTTTTATTTGGATTATTCGTTTGTTTGCCACGTGAGTTCAGCGTGCTTTTCCTCTAAGAAAGGAGCAACACGCTCGTCAAATTCTGCTTTGCTCAGTGGGGCGTTGTTAAACAAATACGGGCTTTCTTCTTTTGCTCCCTGTGCATCAAAGAACGTCACGATTTGCGGGCGGGACTTACTGTCTCGCGTGGATAACGCGTTGACTGATAAGGATTTCCCTTTACTGTCGGCGGCAGTGGCTTTGCCACTCAAAAAAGCGTCGTATGCTTTGGTGGCACTTTGTTCGTTTGGTGGTGTCGGGTTGCCGGTACAGGCACAAAGTGTCAGTAGTAATACGCACAATAAAATAAACGCGGTTATCTTTTTCATGTCACCACTCCCAAGATAAGTTTTTTTAATTATAACGAAAAGCAGAGGGGGAAGTTAAGCGATTCTGCAAAATCGACTGGTCATATTTACAATACACGGAGCATAGGAATATACAAACGAAAACCTACGTGAGCGGAGGAAAGAATATGACAGCCAGTCAAAGCATTTACAAAGATATTGCAACGCGGACCGGCGGCGATATCTATATTGGGGTCGTCGGTCCGGTTCGTACCGGCAAATCCACGTTTATCAAGCAATTTATGAATACGTTGGTTTTACCGAATATTGACAGCGAATACAGCCGTGAGCGTGCGGTGGATGAATTGCCGCAATCGTCGGCGGGACGCACCATCATGACCACAGAACCGAAATTCATTCCTGAGCAGGCAGTTGGCGTGACGATAAGTGATGCCGCTACCATGCGCGTGCGGATGATCGACTGTGTGGGGTACGTTGTGCCGTCGTCTCTCGGCTATATTGAGGAAAATGCTCCACGCATGGTAAAAACCCCGTGGTTTGAAGAGGAGATACCCTTTAACATGGCGGCGGAAGTGGGCACGCAAAAGGTGATTGCTGAACATTCTACCATCGGCTTAGTGATCACCACAGATGGCAGTATCACCGACATTCCGCGTGAGGAATATGCCGAAGCGGAAGCGCGTGTGATCGGGGAATTGCAGGCGTTGAATAAACCGTTTGCCGTGCTCCTTAATACGACCTCTCCCAATAGCGAGCAAACGCAAACGATGTGCTTGGAACTCAGTAAGATTTACGGTGTTCCGGTTCGTCCCGTGGATTGCCTGTCAATCGGGGAACAAGAAATTTGCGAAATTTTGGAAACGGTACTCTTGGAATTCCCGGTGAACGAAATCGGGTTCCGTTTGCCTTCGTGGGTTATGCAATTGGATACCGCCCACCCGATTCGCCGTAGTATGATGGATGGTATCAAAGCGTCGGTGCGTGGTATTGAAAAAATTCGCCAGTTGCGCGACATCCCATTCTTGTTTGATACGTGTGAATATGTGGAACATAGTGTATTGAAGGGGATCTATCCGGGAAGCGGTAGCGGTAACATTGAACTTTCTGTTAAGCCGGAACTGTTTTATCAGGTGCTGGGTGAGGTAACGGGTCTGTCGGTAACGGATGAAGGCGATCTGCTTCGGTGCATGACGGAATTGTCGGGGATACGTCGCCGCTACGATAAAATCAAAGCGGCGTTGGATCAAGTCGAGGCGACGGGGTACGGAATTGTGATGCCATCGCTGGATGAAATGTCATTGGATGAGCCGGAAATTATCAAGCAGAGCGGACGCTATGGGATTCGCTTGCGTGCTACCGCTCCGTCCATTCATATGATGAAAGCCGATATCACGACCGAGGTGGCTCCGATTGTCGGATCGGAACGGCAATCGGAAGATTTGGTGAATTACCTGCTTCGCGAATTCGAGGAAGATCCCTCTAAAATTTGGGAGTCCAATATCTTCGGTACGTCCTTGTACGGTTTAGTGAACGAAGGGTTGCATAACAAGTTGTACCGTATGCCGGGAGATGCTCGCTTAAAACTCAAGGAAACCGTAGAACGCATCATCAATGACGGTTGCAACGGTTTGATCTGTATTATCGTATAAGGTGTGAAAACGGTGTCAAAAAATAAATCAAGCCCTAAACGTATGACGTTATTGGCTGTGCAAAGTATCGTGTGCGGAATCGTGTTGCTGTTGGCGCTGGTGTTGCGTCTTCTCGGTGGTACCGTATATGATAGAACACGTGAACTCCTGTATGACGCTTTAATAGATAGCGGCGTAATGGAAACGGTTTCGGTTTGGTTGTCGGAGAAGCATGTTTGAATTTCAACTTTTTGGTGTGACCGTTCGTTTGAGCGTGCTGTTTCCGGCCGTTGTTATCTTGCTGTTGTCCCTTGACAACGTTCCGGTTTTGGCATGTTTGGCGGCTTCGTGTATTCATGAAGCCGGCCACGCGTTGATGATGCTCGCCGTCCGCGATCGACCCTGTCGTGTGACGGTGGGCATCTTCGGTATTCGCATAGAACGTTCCTCAGATCGATTATTGTCCTACCGTGCCGCGTGTCTGGTTTCCTTGGGCGGTCCTCTTGCGAACGTAATAGGTGCTGTTTGCTTATGGGATCATGCAAGCGCTGTTATTCATATAATGCTGGCGATTTGCAACCTGCTTCCGGTTTGTGCCCTGGATGGCGGAGAGGCGTTGTATGCCGCTTTGTGCGCGATGCATGACGAAGAGTATGCCGCACGGATCGTGAATCGTATCTCGTACGTCACAGTATCTGTCATGGCGTTGCTCGGTATAGCGATCTGGTGGGTCAGCGGCTATAACTTCACGCTCTTCGTGTTATCGCTTTATTTGTTGATCTTTCTTTTCCTTAAAGACAGGCATTGAAAAATCCCGAAACATGCGGTATACTGGTGGTAACATGATTTTGGGAGGAACCCCATGGCACTCACGTTAGAACAAATTTTAGATCGTGTGCAAAAACCGGCACGTTATACCGGCGGCGAACTTAACAGCGTTGTTAAGGATAAAGCGCAGGTGAACGTGCGCTTTGCGTTTTGCTTTCCGGACCTGTATGAGGTCGGCATGTCACATCTTGGTATGAAAATACTCTACGGTTTAAAAAACGCCGTGGAGGATTTTTGGTGTGAGCGTGTTTTTGCGCCTGATACCGACATGGAAAATCTGATGCGTGAAAACGGTATTCCGCTGTTTGCACTTGAAAGCCGTGACGCAGTGCGAGATTTCGATTTTGTCGGTTTTACGTTGCAATACGAAATGTGTTATACCACCGTTTTAAATATGCTGGACTTAGCCGCTATTCCGTTGCTGAGTGCCGATCGTGGCGATGATATGCCGTTGGTGGTTGCCGGTGGTCCGTGCGCTGCTAACCCTGAACCACTTGCGGATTTTGTGGACATTTTCCTCATAGGCGAAGGGGAAGAACTGAATTTAGAACTCATGTCGCTGTACCGCGAGCACAAACAGCACGGTTATCGTAAAGATGTTTTCTTGCGTGAGGCGGCGAAAATTGAAGGCGTGTATGTACCGGCTTTGTATGACGTCGCTTATAACGAAGACGGTACGGTGGCCTCGGTTACTGCCAAGCAGGGTGTGCCCGCTGTCGTTCGCAAACGGATTGTTCGTGATATGGATACGGCCTATTATCCCGAATCGTTTGTCGTTCCGTTTATTGATATTGTCCATGACCGCGCCATGACGGAAATTTTCCGCGGTTGTATTCGCGGTTGCCGTTTCTGCCAAGCGGGATTTTTGTATCGTCCCGTTCGCGAAAAATCGGTAGACACCATTGACCGTCAAAGTCGCTGTTTGTGTGAAACGAGCGGTTATGAGGAGTTCTCTTTATCCTCGCTTTCCACCAGCGATTATACGCATTTGGAAGAACTTTTGGAGCGGTTGCTCGGATGGGCGGAAAAGCAACACACCAATATCACGGTGCCCTCGCTTCGTGTAGACGGCTTTTCGGAAGAACTGGCAAATCGCCTTAACGTACTGCGCCGCAGTGGTTTGACGTTTGCACCCGAGGCGGGTACGCAGCGTTTGCGTGATGCCATCAACAAAAACTTGACGGAGGACGAAATCCTTTCCACTGCCTCCAAAGCATTTGCGGGTGGTTGGACGTCGGTGAAACTGTATTTCATGATGGGACTGCCTACCGAAACCGATGAAGACATTGTCGGCATCAATGGGTTGGGGCAGAAGATCGTCAATCGCTTTTATCAAAATCCGGACAAGCCAAAAGGTAAGGGCGTCAACGTATCAGTCAGCGTTTCTTGCTTTGTACCGAAACCATTTACGCCGTTCCAATGGGAACCGCAAGATAGTTTGGCGGAACTGAGGCGTAAGCAAGCGCTCTTGCGTGAAACGGTGACAACACGGAAAATTTCGCTGAGTTGGCACGACGCGGAAACGTCGTATTTGGAAGCCGTTTTAGCACGCGGCGATCGTCGTTTGGGTAAAGTGCTGCTTAAAGCATTTGAACGTGGTTTTAACTTAGATGCCTGGTCTGAGCATTTCGATTTTGACACGTGGATGTCCCTTTTCCGCGAAGTCGGCTTGGATCCCGATTTTTATGCGTGCCGTCGCCGTGGAGAAGACGAGATTTTCCCGTGGGATCATCTGGATATTGGCGTATCGAAATCGTTCTTGTGGTCGGAAAATCGCAAGGCACATGCCAGCACGACCACGCCGCATTGCCGCTTGGAGTGTTCACATTGCGGCGCCGCTTGTTACAAGGGAGGTGTCTGCGTTGAACGACGTTAAAGAGTTTCACACGGTGCGGGTTACCTTTTCTAAAACCGGTCGCGCGCGCTATATTTCGCACTTGGATCTGAACCGCACCATGACGCGTGCGGTACGCCGTGCCGGTTTGCCGATTTGGTATACCGAGGGTTTTAACCGTCATCCGTATATTACGTTTGCATCGCCGCTTTCTTTGGGTTACGAGGGAGAGCGAGAAACGATGGACGTTCGTTTACAAGAACCAATGCCGCTTGACGAGTTGGCGTCGCGTTTAGATGCCGTTATGCCGGAAGGGTTGCGTGTGCTTGGAGCGGCAGATGCCGTAAAAAAAGCGGGGGACGTTGATCGCGCACGATAT
This sequence comes from Acutalibacteraceae bacterium, assembly GCA_045656165.1. Lineage (GTDB taxonomy): Bacteria > Bacillota > Clostridia > Oscillospirales > Acutalibacteraceae > RGIG3009. The sequence continues at coordinate 7,403 of JAZOQQ010000242.1, read as the reverse complement.
CAATTGCATTTGTCCTGCCGAGCTGAAGCGGTGCGGGAACTGCTGGCTGCCGATGTCGTGTTAGTAGAAAAACGCACCAAAAAGAAAACCATGAAAACCGTGGATATCAAGCCGGCGTTGGAACGGTCAGAAGCGGATGTTTTTGAATCTGAGGATGGGTGTCGCTTGGAACTGACGTTGCCTTGTAACAGCGTTGATACCGTGAATCCATCGCTTGTGGTAACGGCTTTGGAAACACACGTGGGACAAGAACCGATCGCTTATCGTATACGGCGGTTAGCGGTACTGGATACCGACGGAAATGTGTTTGCGTAATTTTTTTAAAAAAAGACTTGCTTTTTTGGAATAAGTGTACTATAATATGTTGGTCTTTGGAATCCGTTACGTAATCCATGCGCAACGGGGACTAATGGTTACACATTAGAGCAGGCGTTCCGCTGCCATCGTGCTTGTCGGCCGATCGGGCATGAACTCCGGAAAAAATAAAGGAGGATTATCATGGATGCTTTAAAAGTCATTGCTGCTGACAGCGTAAAAGAAGCAGCACCTCAGTTCTCGATCGGTGATACCGTTCGCGTGGATGTGAAAATCCGCGAAGGTGACCGCGAAAGAATTCAGGCGTTCGAAGGCACGGTCATTGCTAAAAAAGGTAGTGGTGTGTCGGAAACCTTCACGGTTCGCCGTGTGTCTTACGGTGTAGGTGTGGAGCGCGTTTTCCCGTTGCATTCCCCCAACGTTGCGGCTGTGAAAGTCGTTCGTTACGGTAAAGTTCGCAGAAGCAAACTCTATTATCTGCGTGATCGCGTCGGTAAGGCCGCCAAGGTTAAAGAACTGATTAAATAATCAACAAAGGGGGAGGAAATCATCGGATTTTCTCCTCTTTTTGTATTTTGGGAAGGAGGATCGGTATGGATCAGTCTATTCAATGGTTTCCGGGGCATATGACACGCACCAAGCGCAAGATCACGGAAATGTTGCCGCAGGTCGATATTGTGATCGAGGTGATTGATGCACGTATCCCGGTGAGCAGTCGCAATCCGGATCTGGATACGTTAGTGGCTTCCAAGCCACGCATGCTGATCCTCAACAAAGCCGATATAGCCGACGAAGCGGCTACGCGGCAGTGGTTACAGTATTTTAAAGAACGGCATGTTCCCGCACTGGCGGTGGATTGTAAGAGCGGAAAAGGCATTTCCGCTTTTGTGCCACTCATGCGCGAAGTGCTGCGCGATAAAATTGATGCTTGGGTGCAAAAAGGCATGGCCAAGCGTGCAATTCGCGCGATGGTCGTTGGTGTTCCCAATGCCGGTAAGTCGTCGTTTATCAACCGCATGGCACGCGGCGGCAAAGCTAAGGTGGAGGATCGTCCCGGCGTTACGCGTAACCAACAATGGTTTGTACTGGATAACGGTGCTCAATTATTGGATACGCCGGGTATTTTGTGGCCGAAATTTGAAGATCAGACGGTTGCGCAGCATTTGGCGTATACCGGTGCTATTCGTGACGAAATCTTGGATAGTGAAGAACTGGCGGTCGGCTTGCTGGAAATATTGGCAACTGACTATGAATCGTTGCTGCGTGCGCGCTATAAGTTGACCGAAGATTTGGCGGAAGACCGTTGGGAACTGCTTCAAGAGATCGGTCGCAAACGAGGAATGCTGGTGTCAGGCGGCGAAGTGGATACCTTGCGTGCCTCGGTCATGTTGTTGGATGAATTTCGCGGTCAAAAGATTGGCCGCATCACTTTAGAATTGCCAAAGGAGTGAGTGGCGTGGAACAGGAAACGAATAAACAGTCCTCGTTGCACGAATGGGTGGGTATTGTCACCGCTTCATTGATCGTGATCACCTTGATTTTTACGTTCTTATTCCGTTTTGTCAACGTTGACGGAACGTCCATGAATAATACGTTGCAAGATGGTGATCGCTTGATTTTGTCTTGCTTGCCGTACACGCCCACGCGCGGCGATATCGTGGTTGTTAGCGAAGGTAACGATCACGAGCCGCTGATCAAACGTGTTATCGGTCTGCCGGGCGATCGTGTTCGCATTGATGCGGAATCGGGTGCGGTATATCTAAATGGGAACGTGTTGCAAGAAGCGTACATTGATGTCCCTACGGCAACGGAAGGCATGAAAGGTGAAATCACCGTTCCGGAAGGAAAAGTCTTTATCATGGGCGATAACCGTGTTCAAGGTGGGTCGCGCGACAGTCGTATAATGGGGTGCGTATCGATCGATCGCCTGGTTGGTAAAGCGGTTTTCCGCTTATCACCTGAATTTGGAGGCATCTATGACTAATTTGGAGTTTGATGCCGCAATACGTGAACAAGGCGCCCTGTTGCTTTGCGGTGTGGACGAGGCGGGTCGCGGTCCTTTGGCCGGGCCTGTTTTCGCGGCAGCGGTTATTTTTGATCCGCATAATATACCGGAAGGTCTGAACGATTCTAAAAAGTTGTCTGAGAAAAAGCGTGAAGAATTGTTTGATCGTATTTGTGAGCAAGCAATAGCTTACGGTATTGCCGAAGCGTCCGTAGAGGAAATTGAAGAGCACAATATTTTGCAAGCGACGTTCATGGCAATGCGCCGCGCAATAGCGGCGTTGCCGATGATACCGGATCGAATTTTAGTGGATGGCAATCGTTTGCCGGACGGGTTGCCGGCTCCTGCTGAATTTGTGATAAAAGGGGATGCGCTTTCTGCTTCGATCGCGGCGGCTTCAATTTTGGCGAAAGTCAGTCGTGACCGCGTCATGATGCGGATTGCAGAAGAATATCCCGAGTACGAATTCCCCAAGCATAAGGGGTATGGTACAGCGTTGCATTATGAACGCTTGGCACAGTACGGCGTTTCGCCGGTACACCGCCGTAGTTTTTTGAAAAAGATCTTATAAGGAGATACACACGATGGCAGGTATTTCCAAAGGGGCAGCCGGTGAAGTGCTGGCTGCCCGTTTTTTACGTGATAACGGTTATGAGATTGTGGCGGGTAACTATCGCGGCCGTTTGGGCGAGATAGACATAATTGCCGCGGATGATGAGTATATTGTGTTCGTGGAAGTCAAGAGTCGGCAAGCGGATGCATTTTACCAACCACGCGAAGCGGTGACAGCAGATAAACAGCGCCGCATCATAAAAACGGCGTTGCTGTATATTACGCGGCATCCCGATCCGCGGCAAATGCGTTTTGACGTAATTGAGGTTATCACGGATAAACACGAACCTCTAAAGGCCCTTGAGATTCACCATATTCAAAACGCGTACGGTGGGTGACGGGCGTGAAATTATTCGATCTGCATTGCGACACGTTATATGAGTGTTATCACCACGGAGAATCGTTGATACATAACGCGTTTCACGTAGATATTGAACACGGTCGGCGGTATACGCCGTGGTGTCAAGTATTTGCGGTGTGGATTCCGGATACGTTGCGTGGCGATGCAGCGTGGCAAACGTGCTGCAAAAGGCTGGCGTATGGGAAAGGACAGGCGACGGCGGCGGATGGTATATTTCGTTTTGCCCATACGGCCGAAGCGTTGGAGCAGGCAGTTGTCGACGGCTGTCCTGTCGGCATCTTAGCTGTTGAAGGCGGTGCGGCTTTGGGCGGCGATCTTTCTCGCATATCTCAACTGGCGGAGCGCGGCGTGCGGGTTTTGACGCTGACATGGAACGGTTCGTGCGAACTAGGGAACGGTTGCTTATCGTCCGATCGGCGTGGCCTGACGGCGTTTGGAAAACAGGTTGTGAGCGAACTGCCGATGCACGGAATAGTGCCGGATGTTTCGCATTTGAATGAAGCAGGGTTTTGGGACGTGGCGGCGTGTGTGGATATGCCGTTTGTTGCCAGTCACTCGGCTTCTTTTGCTGTAACGGCGCACCCGCGCAATCTGACGGATAGACAATTTGAAGTAATCCGTGACCGTGGAGGATTGGTGGGGTTAACGGCGTGTCCATCCCATCTCGGTGAATGCAGTTTGGACAGCATGTACCGTCATATTTCACATTTCTTAGAGCGAGGGGGAGAGCACACGGTATCGCTCGGATTTGATTTGGACGGAACAGAGATTTCGCCCGATTTTCAAGGCGTTTTATTAGCGGAAAAACTGGCAGAATACTTGCTGGGCCACCGTTTGAACCAACAAACGGTGGAAAATCTGTGTTTTAGTAATGCATACCGCTTTTTTTCAAGGATTTTACCGTAATAATGCTTTACAATTTCCGCAAAATGAGGTACAATATAGGGTAATTTGGCAGAGGAGTATGATAGTCTATGATGTATAACAGTACGCGTGACCGTTCGGTCAAAGTAACTGCCGCACAAGCGATCGCCCGTGGCATATCCGAAGAGGGCGGTTTGTTTGTTCCGGAATCGTTGCCTGCGATTACGTTTGCGGATATTGAAGCGTTGATTGAATGCAACTACGTAGAACGCGCTGTATTTGTATTGTCTAAGTTTTTGGGCGACTTTACCGAAGAGGAAGTGCTGGATTGTGCGCAGTCTGCGTACACACGCGAGCGGTTTCACGGTGACCATCCCGCTCCGATTCATATGATGAATGACGGCACAGCGGTTTTGGAACTGTGGCACGGCCCCACTTGTGCTTTCAAAGATATGGCACTGCAGATCCTACCGCACTTCATGCGCGTGTCGGCTCAAAAAACAGCGGACGGCAAGGAAATCGTTATTTTGGTTGCTACATCGGGTGATACCGGTAAAGCGGCGCTTGAGGGGTTCCGTGATGCCCCGCATACGCGTATTTTGGTTTTCTATCCCGAAAACGGCGTTAGCCCGATGCAGAAATTGCAAATGACAACACAAGAAGGCGCCAACGTAGGCGTTTGTGCCATTCGTGGTAATTTTGACGATGCGCAAACAGGGGTTAAGACCATTTTTACAGATCCTTCCGTGAAAGCCAAATTGGCAGAACAAGGTCGCCAGTTCTCCTCGGCGAACTCCATTAACTGGGGTCGTTTATTGCCGCAGATTATCTACTACGTTTCCGCCTACTGTGACATGATCAAAAACGGCCGCATCCAACTGGGGGACGAAATCAACGTCGTGGTGCCGACCGGTAACTTTGGTAATATTTTGGCGGCGTATTATGCGCGCGAAATGGGGTTGCCGATCAAGCGCTTAGTGTGTGCATCGAACTGTAACAATGTGTTGACCGAGTTCTTGGAAACCGGCACGTATGATCGTAATCGTCAATTCCATACTACCGTTTCACCGTCGATGGATATTTTGATTTCCTCTAACCTGGAACGCTTGCTGTACCATCTGTGCGGCTGTAATAATGCACAGATTGCCGAGTGGATGGAGCAACTCAAAGCCACCGGTCGTTATACGGTGTCGCCTGAGGTGCTGGCAAAAATCAAAGCGCTGTTTTCCGCCGGCTGGTGCGACGATGGCGAAACGCTTGCCGAGATTCGTGCCATCTACGACGCGGAAGGGTACTTGTGTGATACGCATACGGCGGTTGCCATGCGCGTGTACCGTGAGTACCGTGAATCGATGGGCGATGCCACGCCGACGGTCGTGGCTTCAACAGCGAACCCCTACAAGTTCTCGGCCAGCGTGTTGAGCGCTTTACAGGACACGGTGGATACTATGGATGAGTTTGCGGTGGTGGAAGCGTTACATGCGCTGACTGATTGCCCGATTCCCGAACCCCTTAAGGCACTTAAAGGTAAAAAACCGCGGTTTACAAATGTATGTGACCGCGACAACATGGAAGCACAGGTATTTGATTTGTTGGGATGAGGTGAGAGTGTGTCGCTGTTCGTCATATCCGATCCGCATCTTTCGCTGACAACCGATAAGTCTATGACGGTGTTTCCGGGGTGGGACGATTACGTGGCACGTTTGGAAAAGGCGTGGCGGCAACTTGTCAGCCCGAACGATACCGTTGTGATAGGCGGCGATGTTTCTTGGGCCATGACTTTGGAGGACGCGTTGGATGATTTTCGGTTTTTAAACGATCTGCCCGGTCAGAAACTGCTCTTTAAAGGCAACCACGATTATTGGTGGTGCACGCGTCGCAAAATGGATACCTTTTTTGATGAAAACCATCTGACGACGTTGCGTATCGTGCATAATGACGCCGTTGAGGTGGATGGTCGGTTTGCGGTGTGCGGTTCGCGTGGCTGGTTCTACGACGACGGGGAAGACAATGTTAAGATCTTACGTCGTGAAGCCGAACGCCTGCGTACATCTATCAAAGCGGCAAAAAAAACCGGCTTGGTACCTGTTGTTTTTTTGCATTATCCGCCTATCTTTGAAGGGCGTGTTTGCGAAGAGCTAACGAACGTACTTCGCGAAGAAGGAATTCGGCGATGTTACTATGGGCATGTACACGCGGCCGGCATTCGCCAAGCATTTGAAGGGGAATGGGAAGGAATTACCTTCCGCTTGACATCCTGCGACGCTTTGCGCTTTACACCACTGTACATTCCTTGAAAAAACATAAAAAAAGCTGCAAATTTAGTAGATTTCTTCTGATTTGTATGCTATAATAAATTGATAATGGATTTTAAAATCTTAGGAGGCAAATCACCATGGCATTGAAACAGGCAAACAAAGTAGAAACCAACCGTGTAGAGTTGGAAATCGAGGTTGGCGCAGAAGCGTTTGAAAAAGCGGTCAGCGCAGCGTATCGCAAGAACATCGGTAAGATGAACATCCCCGGTTTCCGCAAAGGCAAAGCACCCCGCGCTTACGTAGAAAAAATCTACGGCGAGGGCGTGTTTTACGAGGATGCTGTCAACGCGGTGTATCCGTCCGCGCTGGATGAAGCGATCCGTGAATCCGGTTATGAATACGTAGACGATAAAGTGGATTTGGATGTTGTGTCGGTCGGCAAAGAGGGCTTATGCTTTAAAGCGGTTATTACCGTGAAACCCGAAGTGGAAGTTACCGAATACAAGGGCCTGAAAGCGGCCAAGAAATCCACGGCTGTTAAAGAAACTGAGGTCAAAGAGGCGCTTGCTCAGTTGCAAGACCGCAATTCTCGCTTGGTGGCGGTTGAAGATCGCGCAGCAGAAAACGGCGATACCGTTGTTTTTGATTTTGACGGCTATGTTGACGAAAAAGCGTTTGACGGCGGCAAATCGGAAAATTATTCTTTGGTGCTCGGTTCCGGTCAGTTTATTCCCGGTTTTGAAGAGCAGATCGTTGGTAAAAAGACCGGCGAGGAGTTTGACGTAAATGTTACCTTCCCCGAAGAATATCATGCCGCGGAGCTCGCAGGCAAACCGGCCGTGTTTAAGTGCAAACTGCACGAGATCAAAGTGAAAGAATTGCCGGAACTCAACGACGATTTTGCAAAAGATTGCAGCGAGTTTGATACGTTGGAAGAACTCAAAGCCGATACCAAAGAAAAAATTAAAAAGCAAAAAGAGAAGTCGGA
>JAZOQQ010000241.1:0-15437 GCA_045656165.1 Acutalibacteraceae bacterium | reverse complement strand
ATGGTCACGCGGGCAGGCGAGATCCTGCAAGCGTATCAATTGCGGTGCGGCAATGCGCTTCGGGAAAGTGATGCCGACCGTGCGCAAGCGGCTTATTATGCTTTCATCGGCCGCGGTCAAAGTGTACCATTGTCACAACGTGTACCCGAAGCGGTTGAAGAGGTACCCGAACCGACACCGCTTCCTGACGTGGTGAGCGAGGAATGCCGCCACATTTACGAACGGTTGACAGAACAACCGATTACCGCAGAAGAGTTATGCGTTCGCACGGGAATTCCGGTTGGGCGGTTGTTTGCCGCACTAACGGAGCTGGAACTGTATGGTTGTGTTCGCAGTTATCCCGGTAAGCGATATTCGCGCTGAAAGCAGCAAAGGAAAGGTGAAACGCATGTCTATATTGGTTATTGTGGAATCTCCTGCAAAAGCCAAAACGATCCAGAAATACTTAGGTGCGGGCTATGAAGTCGTCGCTTCTATGGGTCATGTCCGCGATCTGCCGAAAAGTTTGTTGGGCGTCGACGTGGAACACGGTTTTAAACCGCGCTACGTAGACATTACCGGCAAATCGGCGCTGATCCGCAGTTTGAAGAGCAAAGCCGCCGCCAGCGACGGTGTTGTTCTCGCAACCGACCCGGACCGCGAAGGAGAAGCCATTTCGTGGCACTTGGCCCACATGCTGGGTGTGAATTTAAGCGAAAAGAATCGCGTGACGTTTAACGAGATCACTAAAAACGGTGTGGCGCAAGGTATGGCAGCACCGCGCTCGGTGGACATGGATTTGGTAAACGCACAACAAGCGCGCCGCATTCTTGACCGTTTGGTTGGTTATCGTATCAGCCCGTTTTTGTGGAAGAAAGTGCGCAAGGGCTTGTCGGCGGGCCGTGTACAATCGGCGGCGGTCAGCATCATTGTGGATCGCGAAGATGAGATCCGTGCGTTTGTCAGCGAAGAATACTGGAATATTGACGCGAAATTATCGGCGACGGCGCGTAGTAAGCCGTTCACCGCACATTTATACAAATGCGGCCGCAGCAAGATCACGCTCAAAAACGAGCAGCAGGCCGAGGCGGCGCTCGCCGCCATCCGTCCCGAAACCTTTACGGTGGCATCGGTGAAATACGGCGAACGTCAAGTGTCGCCCGCACCGCCGTTTACCACCTCTACCATGCAACAGGAAGCCAGCCGCAAACTGGGATTTTCGTCTAAACGTACCATGAAAGCGGCACAGGAACTGTATGAAGGCGTGGAACTGGGTGATAAGGGCTCGATGGGTCTTATCACCTACATGCGTACCGACTCTCTGCGCATTTCCGAAGAAGCGCGCAAAGAAGGCAACGCGTATATTGCCGCTCGTTACGGCGCGCAGTATCTGCCGGAAAAACCGCGGTATTACAAAACCCGCAAAAGTGCGCAAGATGCACACGAAGCCATCCGTCCGTCGGTTCCGTCGCTGACGCCCGATCAAGTCAAACCCTTCCTCAGCGGTGACCAGTATAAACTGTACGCGCTGATTTGGTCGCGCTTTATCGCCAGTTTGATGGCGAGCGGTGTGCAGGATACCTGTCAAGCCGAGATTGTAGCGGGTGATTATCGCTTTAAAGCATCGGGTTACAGCGTGCGTTTTGATGGCTATACCGTGTTGTACGTGGAAGGCAAAGACGAAGAGGACGAAGAAAACAGCGCGTTGCCGCCGCTCAAAGAGGGCGATCAATTGGTGTTGCGTGATCTTGTCAGCAGTCAGCACTTCACGCAACCGCCGGCTCGCTACAATGAAGCCACGCTGATCAAAACGCTGGAGGAAAACGGCATTGGCCGTCCGTCCACTTACGCACCGACTATCAGTACCATTTTAACGCGTGAATATATTGAACGGGACGGCAAGTCTTTAAAACCCACCGCACTCGGCGAGGTGACCACGCGTTTGATGAAGGATCAGTTCCCCGAAATCGTGGACACGGAATTTACCGCTAACATGGAACAGCAACTTGACAACGTGGAATCCGGTCACAGCGACTGGGTGCAGACGTTGGACGATTTCTATAAAGGTTTCGCACAAACGCTCAAAAAAGCGGAAGAATCGCTTTCCAGCGAGCGTATCAAAGTGCCGGAAGAAGAAAGCGATGAGGTGTGTGAAAACTGCGGTCGTCGCATGGTCATTAAGACCGGCCGCTACGGCAAGTTCTTAGCTTGCCCCGCGTATCCGACCTGCAAAACCACCAAACCGCTGTTGGACAAAACCGCCGGTATCTGCCCGAAATGCGGCGGTGCCATTGTGGCGAAAAAATCCAAGCGTGGCCGTAAATTTTTCGGTTGTGAGCACTATCCGTCCTGTGATTTCGTTACGTGGGACGAACCGACCGCGCACACCTGTCCGCAATGTGGCAAAACGCTGTTCCGCCGCAAAGGTCGCGGAGGCGGTGTCATGTGCATCACCGAGGGTTGCGGCTACGAAAAAGTTGGTCGGAGCAAAAAGACCGATGAGTGAGCGCATAACGGTGATCGGCGGCGGTCTGGCAGGATGTGAAGCGGCTTGGGCCGCGGCAAACGCCGGCGTAGACGTGACGCTGATCGACATGAAACCCGAACGATTTACCCCCGCGCATCATAGCCCCCTGTTTGCCGAATTGGTGTGTTCCAATTCGCTGAAAGCGGCGCGGTTGGAAAGTGCGGCAGGTCTGTTAAAAGAAGAAATGGCGCGCATGGGCTCGCTGTGTGTGGCGGTGGCGCGGGAGTGCGCCGTGCCCGCAGGCGGTGCGTTAGCAGTTGACCGTGATCGTTTTTCAGAAGAGGTCACCGCACGTATTCTTGCCCATCCGCATATCACGGTGGAGCATCGTGAAGTGACCGCGATCCCAAACGATACGATAACAGTGGTCGCCACCGGTCCCCTTACCGCCGATGCGTTGGCGGCATCCATCGCCGAGCGGTTTGGCGAGGGGCTGAACTTCTATGATGCGGCGGCACCGATCGTCACGGCAGAAAGCGTGGATATGAGTGTGGCGTTTCGCGCCTCGCGCTATGACCGCGAAGAAAGCGGCGATGGGGATTATATCAATTGCCCGATGAACAAAGCGGAGTATGAGGCGTTTCACCAAGCGCTGATCTCGGCGGAACGAGCGGTGTTACACGCGTTTGACAAACCGAAGGTGTACGAGGGTTGCATGCCGATTGAAGTGCTGGCAGGTCGTGGCACCGACGCCATTCGCTTTGGTCCGATGAAGCCCGTCGGTTTGCGTGATCCGCGTACCGGTCATCGTCCGTGGGCGGTGTTGCAACTACGCACCGAAAATGCCACCGGTACATTGTATAATTTGGTTGGTTTTCAAACGAATTTGAAATTTTCCGAGCAAAAACGCGTTTTTTCCATGATTCCGGGGTTGCAAAATGCCGAGTTTGTGCGTTACGGTGTGATGCATCGCAACACATTTATGGATTCGCCGCGGTTGCTCAACGCCGCGTTCCGGTTGCGTGACGAGCCGCGTTTGTTCTTTGCAGGTCAAATGACCGGTGTGGAAGGGTATATGGAATCCGCCGCTTCCGGTATTTTGGCAGGTCTTAACGCAGTACGTACGTTACGCGGAGAACGGTTGCTCACGTTACCGTGTGAAACCATGATGGGTGCGCTGTCACAGTATATCAGCGATCCGTCGGTGACGAACTTCCAACCGATGGGTGCAAACTTCGGTGTGTTGCCGCCGCTTGAGCAACACATTCGTGATAAACGCGAACGCTATGCCGCACTGGCACAGCGCGCATTACGCAAGCAGGAGGAATGTTTACATGAAAGTCATTGTTGATGCATACGGCGGCGACAACGCGCCGCTTGAGGTGATCAAAGGTGTCGTAGCCGCTCGTGCCGCTTATGGTCACGACATTGTCTTAACAGGTAACGAAGAGGAAATTCGTCGCATTGCCGCCGAACAAAAATTGTCGTTAGACGGTATTGAGATCGTACACACGACCGACGTGATTTCCATGAACGACGTCCCCAAAACCATTTTGCGTGAACACAAAGAATGCTCGATGGCGGTAGGCTTGCGATTGCTTGCCGAAGGTGTCGGCGATGCGTTTGTATCAGCCGGCAGCACAGGCGCGCTCCTGATGGGCGCGACGTTTATCGTCAAACGCATCAAAGGTGTTTCCCGTCCGGCACTTGCGGCCATCATTCCGTCGGATAAGGGTCCGTTCATGCTGTTGGATTCGGGCGCTAACTTAGATTGCCGTCCCGATATGCTGTTTCAATTCGCCCGCATGGGCTCGCTGTATATGAGCGATGTGATGAAACACGGCGAAGCGGCTTCGGTTGGTTTGCTCAACGTCGGTACTGAAGAACACAAAGGCAGCGACTTACAGCACGAAACGTATGCGCTGCTCAAAAACAGCGACATGCCGTTTGTGGGTAACGTGGAAGCACGCGACGTGCCGGGCGGTGCGGCAGACGTGATCGTTGCCGACGGTTTTTCGGGTAACGTATTGCTTAAAACGCTGGAAGGCACGGCGAGCATGATTTTGGGGTATATTAAGCAGATTTTTTATACCAATGCCTTAACTAAAATAGCGGCTTTGTTTGTTAAGAGTCACTTGGGTGGCCTTAAAAAGAAAATGTCCACCGAAGAACACGGCGGTGCGCCTCTGCTTGGTGTGACGAAGCCCGTTATCAAAGCGCATGGCAATGCCAAAGCGCTCGGCATTCAAAACGCTGTTCGCGTGGCGGCGGAATTTGCTCGTGCAGGTGTTATTGATAAGATTACCGAGTCGGTGAAAGAGGAAAAAGATGGTACTGGAAGCGTTGCGTCGTCTGCTGAGTGACCGTTTTGGTTGCGACAGCGACGACATTGAACTGGCGAGTACGCTGGACGACTTGAACTTATATGCCGACGACCTTGCCGAGATCGCTGTTTGGTTCGGCGAAGCGTACGGTGTAGACGTCACCACCGAAGAATTGAATACCTTTGAAACGGTGGAAGACATTGTGGGGTATATCGAAGATCACATGGAGTGAAACGAGATGAAAGACACAACCAAAAGCATGATGGAGAAGCTCGGTTACACGTTTAGCGACCCAACGTTGCTGGAACGGGCGCTGACGCACTCTTCCTATGCTAACGAAGGCAATCGCGGACTCAAACACAACGAGCGGTTGGAGTTTTTGGGTGATTCGGTGCTTGGCTTTATTACGGCCGAGTATTTGTTTTCGCACGAAGATGGACAGGAAGGGGAACTGACCCGCCTGCGCGCATCGTTGGTGTGTGAAAAAGCGCTCTGCGCCTATGCGCGTAAACTCGGTCTTGGCGAGCACTTGTTGCTGGGAAAAGGCGAGCAACGCGGCGGCGGTGCTGACCGTCCCTCTATTTTGGCAGATGCATTTGAAGCGGTAATTGCCGCATTGTATCTGGACGGTGGTTTGACGGTGGCGGAACGTTTCATTTTACCGTTTATCCAAGAAGAACTCAGTCTGCAACAACGCCGTCCGCAATTCCGTGATTACAAAACGGCGTTGCAGGAGATCGTACAGCAAAATCCCGAAGAACGCGTGGAATACGAGCTCAAGGGTGAAAGCGGACCCGATCACAACAAGCGGTTTACGGTGGAAGTACATCTGAATTCAAACGTGATCGGCACCGGTCGCGGTCGCAGTAAAAAAGAAGCAGAACAACAGGCGGCGCGCGAAGCGCTCAAACTGATGGGCTACGATGATTAAATCACAGCGACACGCCAATGTGGCCATTTTTGTACCGCATGCCGGTTGTCCGCACCAATGTGCGTTTTGCAACCAGCGACATATAGCGGGTCGCCACGATATGCCGACCGTCGACGAGGTAACACGTGCGTGTGAACGTGCGCGCCAAACGTTGCCTGACGGTGCGGTAGCGGAGATCGCGTTTTTCGGAGGCAGTTTTACCGCCATTGACCGCGCCGATATGGTACGCCTGTTGGAAGCCGCCGCCCCGTTTGTAAAACGTGGCGACTTTGAAGGGATTCGGGTGTCTACCCGTCCCGACGCGGTGGATGCGGAGGTGCTTGCCGTACTGCGTGCCTACGGGGTGACGACGGTGGAACTCGGCGCACAGAGCATGGTCGATGACGTGCTGATTCGCTGTGGGCGCGGGCACACCGCCGCACAAGTGCGTGCTGCGGCAAACGCGGTGCACGAAGCGGGTTTGTCGTTAGGGTTGCAAATGATGACGGGCTTGCCGTCGGACACCGACGAGGGCGCGTGGTATACGGCCCGCGAGTTGGCCGCCTTGCAACCGCGGCAGATGCGTATTTATCCCACGTTGGTGATGGAGGGCACGCCGCTGGAGGCGGATTACCGTGCCGGTCGTTATCAGCCGCAAACTCTTGAGCAAGCGGTGTCGCTTTGCGAAGGGTTACTCACGTTCTTTGAAGAAGAAAAACAGATACCCGTTATCCGTCTCGGCTTGCACGCCGAGGAGCAGATGCAGAGCCATTGTGTGGCAGGGCCGTTTCATCCCGCGTTTCGCGAAGTGTGCGAAAGCCGACTGTTTTTAAGAAAAGCACAGCATCTGTTAGCCGACGTTACCGACAAAAACGTAACGTTGCGCGTGCATCCCACTTGCGTATCACGCATGGTGGGGCACAAACGGGAAAACTTGCTCGCGCTGCAGCAACAGGGGTTTACCGTGAAAGTTGCGGCGGATGAGAGTATGAAGGAAGGGGAAGTCACAAGATGATCCTGAAAGCGTTAGAGATACAAGGTTTTAAATCGTTTCCGGATAAGACAGTGTTGACGTTCGGCGCGGGTATTACGGCCGTCGTTGGCCCGAACGGAAGCGGTAAATCCAATATCAGTGACGCTGTGCGTTGGGTATTGGGTGAGCAATCCAATAAAACTTTGCGCAGCACGAAAATGGAAGATGTGATTTTTAACGGTACTTCCAAGCGTAAAGCAGTTGGCTTTGCCGAAGTATCGCTGATTATTGATAACACCCAGCGTATACTGGATTTTGACGGCGACGACGTGAAAGTAACGCGCCGATATTATCGTTCGGGCGAGAGCGAATATTTGCTCAACAACGCTACCGTTCGTTTAAAAGACATCCAGTTGCTGTTTATGGATACCGGTTTAGGTCGCGACGGCTATTCGATGGTCGGACAGGGCAAGATTGATGCGATCGTATCGTCGAAATCCGACGAGCGTCGCGAGATCTTTGAAGAAGCGGCAGGTATTGCGAAATACCGTTACCGTAAAAACGAGGCCGAACGTCGCTTGAAATCGGCAGAGGAGAATTTGCTGCGTCTGCGCGACATTTTGCAAGAATTGGAAGAGCGTGTCGGACCGCTGAAAATCCAATCGGAAAAAGCCAAGAAATATTTAACCTACGCCGCCGAGAAAAAGGAACTGGAGATCGGCGTGTGGTTGAACACGATGAAACAATCGCGTGAAATTTTGCGCGATATGGATGCTAAGTTGGAACTGGCGCGTACCCAATACGAGCAAACCGGAACGGCGATCGAAGAAGCGGAAAACCAACTGGAAGCGATCGCTGAGGCGGGTCGCGCGTTGTCGGCGGAAATGGAACGTTTGCGCGAAGAGAGCGGCCGTTTGGAAGAAGAGGCCGTTCGTTGTGAGGGCAACGCGAATTTGGTGCGCAACGATATGGCGCACAACGAAGAAAACATCGCCCGTATTCGCGGAGAGATCGAACAAGCGGAGTTGGGCAATCAGCAGATGGATGAAACCATTGCCCAACGTCGCGCGGAGATCGCCGAAAAAGAGGCGCAGATTGCCGAAGCGGAACGCGTTCAGATGGAATTGACGGAGCAATGGGATGCTTTGCTGCGCAGCAACGAAGAAGTTTCCGGTCAGATTGAAGAACTTGGTCGCAAAGCGGCAGAATTTGCCGCACAACTGTCGGATATTCGGGTGAAAACCGTGACGAGTGAATCGTCGCTGACTGAGATCACCCTGCGTGTTTCACAGGTGACGGCGGCGTTGGCACAGCGCACCGAACAGCGAGACGATGCACGTCGCGAACTGGATGCGTGCAAAGCGGACTATGCTGTATTGTGCGAAAAGATCGAAGAATTGCAAAACGCATTGCGCGGTTACGAAATGCGGTATAATACCCGCTTGTCGAAATGTGAAACGGCGCGTCAAGATGCCGACCGGTTGGCGCTTGACGTGGAAGAAAAGGTACGCCGCATTCGCTTATTGGAAGAAATGGAACGCAGTTTGGAGGGCTTCTCCAACAGCGTTAAGAGTGTCATCAAGCAGGCAGAACGTGGCGAACTGCGCGGTATTCGCGGTCCGGTTTCACGTTTGATCCATGCACAGACGAAATACGCACTTGCGGTGGAAACCGCGCTCGGCGCAGCCGCACAAAATATCGTGTGTGACCGCGAAGAGGATGCCAAACGCGGCATTGCGTATTTAAAAGATACCAAGGGTGGGCGCGCCACTTTCTTGCCCATCCAGTCGATTAAAGGTACCTTGCTCAACGAGCCGTCGCTGGAAGACGAAGCGGGCTTTGTGGGCTTGGCATCGTCGCTGGTCACGGTGGACGCCGAGTACGAGCAGATCGCTCGCAATTTGTTAGGACATATTGCGGTGGTGGAAGACCTGGATTATGCGGTATCCATTGCGCGCAAATACAAATACCGTTTCCGTGTGGTGACGCTGGACGGTCAGGTCGTCAACGCAGGCGGTTCGCTGACGGGCGGTTCGCACGTCAAGGGTGCGGGTCTCTTATCCCGTCGTAGCGAGATCGAGCGGTTGCGTGAAGAACAAAAGAAACTGCAGGCAAAAGCAGAGGAAGCGAAAGAGCGCCTGAAAACTTTGCAACAGGAAGCGGCGGCATCGCAGGCGGAAGTGCTGGGTACGCAGGGCGAACTCACCACCGCACAGGAAGATAAGATCCGTTTGGAGGGCGAACTCAACCGTTTGACCGAATGGGAGAGCACCTGCTCGACCGCTGTGCAGGAATGCACGCGTGAGATTGAAACATTGGGTGAGCGTGCCGAAGCATGCCGGGCCACCATGGCAGGAGCCGATGAAGAAAGCGCCGCCGTCACCGCCCAAAAGCAGGCGGTGGAAACCGAACTGGCATCGCTGGACGGCGGCCGTCAAAAGCTGACCGAAGAGCGTGAAACCTTGGCTAACCGCATTGGCGATCAAAAGTTGGCGGTGGTAGCGTTCCGCAAAGAAATCGAGGGTGTTGAAGAGGCGATCGCTGAACTGCGTACTCGTCAGGCGGGGCAGAGCGACGTGCGTCGGTTACTGGAAGAGCAAATTGCCGATTTGGAACGTCAGAATACCGAGCGCGAAGCGCAGGCGTTGTTGCTGACCGAAAAAGCCGCCGAGTTGCGTGAAACGGCGAAACAAGCGGTGGCGCAGATCGGCACGTTGTCCGAACAGCGCATGCAGGGTGAAGCACAGCAAACGACGCTTCGACAGCTCAGCCGTGACAAAGCGGATGAACGCGAGCGTGTCGGTCGTGAAATGACTCGTTTGGAAGAAAAATGTGCTACCGCGCAAAAAGAAACCGAAGAAATTGTCGGTCGTTTGTATGAAGAATACGAATTGACGCTCAGCGAGGCGGAAGCCGTCGCTCAGCCGATCGACGATATGATCGAAGCCACTCGCCGCTTGACCGAATTGCGTAACAAGATTCGCGCACTCGGCAGCGTCAACGTGGACGCGGTGGAAGAATACAAAGAAGTCAGCGAGCGCTATGAATTCCTCAGTACGCAGGTTCAGGACGTTGAACTCTCGCGTGAAGAATTGCTTAAGTTGATCGGCGATCTGACCGTGCGTATGCGCGATATGTTCATTGAGCGCTTTAATCAGATCAACGTTCATTTCGGTGCGGTATTCAACGATTTGTTCGGCGGCGGTAAAGCTGAACTGGTGTTGACCGATCCGCAGGATATTTTGCATTCCGGCATTGAGATGCATGCGCAACCGCCCGGAAAAGTTATTCTTAACATGGACGCCTTGTCCGGCGGTGAAAAATCCTTGGTGGCGACGGCATTGTTGTTCGCGATCTTAAAAGTGACGCCATCACCGTTCTGTGTCTTGGACGAGGTGGAAGCGGCACTCGATGATGTCAACGTTGACCGCTATGCGCAATATCTGCGCCGTATGTGCGATAAAACACAGTTTATCGTGATCACGCACCGCCGCGGCACGATGGAAGAGGCCGACGTGTTGTACGGTGTAACGATGCAAGAACAAGGCATTTCCAAACTGCTTGAATTGCGTGCCAGCGAGGTCGAGGCGAAACTCGGTATTACGGGTAACGCCCAGTAAGAAAGGGTAACAACATGGGATTTTTCGGAAAAATTGGTGAAGGACTCCGCAAAACACGCGATTCTCTGATGGGAACCGTAAACTCGATGTTGCGTTCCTTTACCCGTATTGATGAAGAGTTGTTTGACGAACTGGAAGAGATCCTCATTTCCGGTGACGTCGGTGTGGCGACCGCCGCTACGATCTGCGAGAAATTGCGCGAGCGCGTGAAAGAGCGCGGCGAGAACGACCCCGAAGCGATCCGTTCGCTGTTAAAAGAAATCGTAGCAGAGATGCTCGCAGGTGACGGCAAACTGGATTTGAGCACCAAGCCGTCGGTGATACTGGTGATCGGCGTTAACGGCGTAGGTAAGACTACGTCGATCGGTAAACTGGCGGCAGGACTGAAGGCCGAGGGCAAACAGGTTATTCTCGGTGCGGCGGACACGTTCCGCGCCGCCGCTATTGAGCAACTGGAAATTTGGGCTGAGCGTGCCGGTGTGGCGATCATCAAGCATTCGCAGAATGCCGATCCCGCGGCGGTGGTGTTTGACACATTATCCGCCGCGAAAGCGCGCGGTGCCGACGTAGTGATCTGTGATACCGCCGGTCGTTTGCACAACAAGAAACATTTAATGGACGAACTGGGTAAGATTCGCCGCGTAATCGACCGCGAAGCACCCGACTCCGCTTGCGAAGTGTTGTTGGTGTTGGATGCTACCACCGGCCAAAACGCGGTCAACCAAGCCAAAGAATTCCGTGAGGCCGCAGGTATTACCGGTATTGTGCTGACGAAACTGGATGGTACGGCACGCGGCGGCGTGGTGCTGACCATTCGCGAGGAATTGGGCATCCCTGTCAAATACATCGGTGTTGGCGAGGGGATCGACGACTTGCAGCCGTTTAATGCCGAAGCGTTTACGGACGGATTGTTTGGAGGATAAGGGTATGCGCTATATTATGGCGACGCATAATAAAGATAAAATCCGCGAAATGTCGCGCATTTTACAGCCGCTCGGCATTGAGGCGGTGACCGACCGTGATCTCGGTATCGCGTTACCGGAAGTGGACGAAACCGGTACGACATTTGCGGAAAACGCCTATCTCAAAGCGGCCTCCGCTTGTGAGTTTACGGGTTTGCCTGCCATTGCCGACGATTCGGGCATCGTAGTGGATGCGTTGAACGGTGCGCCGGGTGTGTATTCGGCGCGTTACGGCGGCGAGGGGTTGGATGATAAAGATCGCAACGCCTTGTTATTGCGGGAAATGAAGGATGTCCCCGACGAACAGCGCACGGCGCATTATGCCTGCGCGATTTGCTGCGTTTTCCCTGATGGGCGGGATACCATTACTGCCGAGGGTGAAATGCACGGCCGTATCGCGCATGATGAGCGTGGTGAAGGCGGGTTCGGTTACGACCCGTTATTTGTGGTAGGGGATAAGACGGTTGCTCAAATGACAGCCGAAGAAAAGGATGGTATCAGCCACCGCGGTAACGCGTTGCGTGCGTTCCGCGATATTTTACAAAAACAGTTAGGATGACGATATATGACCAGTAAACAACGCGCGTATTTACGCGGATTGGCAAACCCGCTTGAAGCGATTGTACACGTTGGCAAAGGCGGCGTTTCCAATACCATTTGCAAGCAGGCGGACGATGCTTTAACCGCCCGCGAATTGATTAAGGGCAAGGCGCTGGAAAACGCGCCTGAAACCGCCCGTGAAGCCGCCGAAGCGATTGCAACGGCGGTTGGTGCGGAAGTGGTGCAGGTGATCGGCCGTGTGTTCGTGTTGTACCGCCGCAACGATGAAAATCCGCAGATCGTGTTACCGAAAGTGAGGAAACCGTAAGTATGCCGAAGCGCATGGCTTTGTTTGGCGGCACGTTTGATCCCATTCATAACGGACATTTGCAACTGGCGCGCGGTTTTGCGTCGCAACTGTCGTTGGATCGCGTGTTGTTGATGCCGACGTTTATCCCGCCGCATAAAGTGAAGAGCGACATGGCCTCGGCGTTTGACCGCTTGGCGATGTGTCGTTTGGCGTGTGCGCCGTACGCGGAACTTGCGGTTTCTGATCTTGAGATTAACCGCCGCGGCGCCAGTTTTACGGTGCTGACATTGGAAGCGTTGCACGCGCAGTACCCCGACACCGAATGGTTTTTGCTGATGGGTGCGGATATGTTTTTAACATTGACAACGTGGCACCGTTTTCAAGACATCGCACGACTTGCGACGTTGTGTGCCGCACCGCGTGATGATGCCGATGCGCAGGACCTGAAACGTTATGCCCAAACGTTGGAGACACAAGGTGCGAAGTGTGTGATCGCCGATTTCACGGTGGAGCCGTGGTCATCAACGATGGTTCGCGATCGTTTGCGCCGCTCGGAAGCGGTGGAAGAACTTGTCCCGAAGGCGGTGGCGGATTACGCGGTGGTGCATCAGGTGTATACCGAGAACCGTCGCTACGTCAATCGTGAAGAGCAATATGTGGACATTATTCGCGGACGGCTGACTCCGCGCCGTTTTGAACATTCGCTGGCGGTGGCACGTCAGGCGGAGCATTTGGCCGAAAAATACGGTGCCGATCCCAAAAAAGCGCGTGTGGCCGGATTGTTACACGATATTTTAAAGGATACCGACGGCGATTCGCAGTTGCAAATTTTTAAAGAATTTGGTATACTGTTAGACGCTGTAGAAGAAAAGGCACCGAAACTGTGGCACGCCCACGCGGGAGCACTATTTTTGGAGAACATTCTGGGCATTACCGACAGCGAGATCTTATCTGCTGTCCGCTATCATACCACCGGCAGAGCCGGCATGACACTTTTGGATACCGTGTTATATTTGGCGGATTTTACGTCGGACGATCGAGACTATCCCGACGTAGACGTTATGCGCGAATTAACCGAGCGGGATTTAAACGAGGCCATGCGGTACGCCGTGGCGTACACCATTGAAGATTTAAAAGCGCAAGGGCGGCCGGTGCATCCCGACACCTTAGCGTGTTACCGAGAAATCGAAGAAAGGGCAGGCGATACGAATGGCAAAGGATAACCGCAAGAAAAACACCGCGACGACGGCGAAAAAGCGCAAGTTCAAATTGAATGGTAAGCGGTTGACGTGGATCAGCATTGCGGTGTGTGCCGTGTTGCTGGTTGTGTTTGGTATTGTTGCCGTTAACGCTATCAAAAACGGCGGTCCCAAAAAAGACGGCTCGGAATCTGATGTAAACAAGATTGATACGACACCGATCAAACTGCAAAGCAGCGTTTCGTATTATGTCGTCGGTCTGTTAGGCCCCGAAGAGACCTCGCCAACCACGAGTTTGTTCTTGCTGTGCCACGACAAAAAAGCGAAGACCATCAACGTGTTGGAGGTGCCGGGAGCGACTTATCTCGGCGACAGCGATTTGTGGATCGAGAAGAAAGCCGGTTTGGTGTGGGGCAATCCCGCTCCGCTGGATTGGTGTGATACCTGCGGTCGTCGCTTATACAAAGCGGAACTTGCCGATCACGAAGGGCAGGAACATACCATTACGCAGAAGATCGGTTCTGCTTCGTATAACCTGATCTCAATTTTTAACGAGCAATACTCGTTGCCCATCGACGAATATTTTATGATTCCGCAGGAATCCTTTATTAAACTGGTGGATCTGCTGGGTG
The DNA here is from genome assembly GCA_045656165.1 of Acutalibacteraceae bacterium. Lineage (GTDB taxonomy): Bacteria > Bacillota > Clostridia > Oscillospirales > Acutalibacteraceae > RGIG3009. The sequence continues at coordinate 1,521 of JAZOQQ010000241.1, read as the reverse complement.
GGTTGGACGTTAAACTGGATAAGGCCATGACGCTCAACGAGATCAAATTCGGTGCCGGCGTACGCACATTAGATGGCAAAGGCGCCGTGGAATATATCAGCATGGGCGGCGATACCGTCAAAGCGGATCTGTCGCGTGTGTTGCGCCAGCGCCAGATTTTCTTGGCGTTGTTCCAACGCTTATGTGCACAAACGGATACGCAATTACAAGAGGATTCCATCATCCCCGTGATGAAGGGTTCCACGCCGTTTCGTACGCGTGCGACTACTGACGATATTCTGGCAATTTTGCAGTCGTGGCGCGAAGTGCCGACGAACAATATCAAAGCCATGACGGCGCCCGGCAAGGCAACCACGTTGGAAGGCGTATCGTATTATAGTTTGTACCGCGCACAACTTATCGACGTGCTGAACAAGCATTTCAATCCTTACGGTGCCAAGATCACCGAATCCGATGTGCAGGTGACCGAATTGGTAACCGGATCTAATGCGGATATTCAATTACAGACGATGGATAAGATTGCCGTTAAACAGAATATGATTAAACCTCCGAAGGAGGAGTAACAGTCAACATGGAATCAACACAGTTGGTAACCGCGATCGTGCGATCGTTGGATACACATAAAGCACAAAACCTTTCGGTGTTGAGGGTGGGTGACGTCACGACGATCGCGGATTATTTTGTGATCGCCTCTACCACCAGCACGACGGGTGTTCGTGCGCTGGCGGATTACGTGGATACCGATCTGGGCAAGTGCGAGATTAAGCCGTTGCGCACCGAGGGGTATCACAGTTCGCAGTGGGTGCTGCTCGATTATGACACCGTTGTGGTGCACATTTTCTTGGACAGCATGCGCAATTTTTACGATTTGGAACGGTTATGGCAGGATGCCGAAGCACAGGATCCCGCGATGTTTTTGGAGGATGAGGAGACATGAAAAAATACGATTTTGCCGCCATTGAGAAAAAATGGCAAACCAAGTGGCAAACGGAGAATACATTTGCCGCGTTGAACGATCGGAGCAAACCGGCGTATTTCGCGTTGGTAGAGTTCCCCTACCCCTCCGGTCAGGGTCTTCACGTCGGTCATCCCCGCTCGTATACCGCGCTTGACGTGGTAGCGCGCAAACGTCGTCAACAGGGCTACAACGTGCTGTACCCGATGGGCTGGGACGCGTTCGGCCTGCCGACCGAAAACTTTGCGATCAAAAACCATATTCATCCCGAAGTGGTGACCGAGAAAAACGTCGCGCGTTTTAAAGCGCAGTTACAGGGTCTCGGCTTGTCCTTTGACTGGACGCGCGAGATCAATACCACCGATCCGTTGTACTACAAATGGACGCAGTGGATCTTTTTACAATTGTTTAAAAACGGGTTGGCCTACAAAAAAGAAATGGCGGTCAACTGGTGTAATTCCTGCAAATGCGTGTTGGCGAACGAAGAAGTCGTCGGCGGTGTTTGCGAGCGCTGCGGCGGCGAAGTTGTACGTAAGGTCAAAAGCCAATGGATGCTGAAGATCACC
>JAZOQQ010000240.1:0-4056 GCA_045656165.1 Acutalibacteraceae bacterium | reverse complement strand
GACATGGCTACGATCCGACTTGCAAAGCGCTCTTCGAAGATTTGGGACTGCCCGCCAAAAAGAAAACAAAATCCGGTTATTCCACCAATGCCGAAGTGCTTGAGGGCCTGCGCCGTGCACATCCCGTGGTGGATATGATCTTAAATTACCGCACGTTATCCAAACTCAAATCCACTTATTGTGACGGATTGGTCAAAGTAATCGCTCCCGACGGACGTATTCACACGTCCTTTAATCAAACCGAAACGCGCACCGGTCGTATCTCATCGGCAGAACCTAACCTACAAAACATCCCCGTGCGTCAGGAACTTGGCCGCGAACTGCGGCGCTTCTTCCGTGCTAAAGAGGGGTACGTATTGTGCGATGCCGACTACTCGCAAATTGAATTGCGTGTGTTGGCCGCATTGTCCGGTGACCCGACAATGGTAAACGCTTTTAATAATGAAGACGATATTCACCGTATCACCGCCGCGCAGGTGTTCGATGTGCCGGAAAATATGGTGACGCCGCTTATGCGTTCGCAAGCCAAGGCCGTTAACTTCGGTATTGTTTACGGCATCGGCGCCCATTCGCTGTCGGAAGATATTCACGTATCCTACAGCGAGGCAAAACGGTATATCGAACAGTATTTGGCACGTTACAGCGCGGTGGCGGGTTATATGGATCAGTTGATCAACAGCGCACGCGAAACGGGTTATGCGGTGACGTTGTTTAACCGCCGTCGTCCGTTGCCCGAACTCAAGGTGTCCAATCACATGACCCGCGCTTTCGGTGAACGTGTTGCACGTAACATGCCGATTCAAGGCACCGCTGCCGACATTATCAAGCTGGCGATGATCCACGTACACGATCGTTTGCAAAAAGAAGGTGTTGACGCCAAACTGGTTTTGCAGGTTCACGACGAATTGATTGTGGAGGCCGCTGAACACGAAAAAGAACGAGTTGAAACGATCTTATGCGAAGAAATGGAACGCGCTGTATCGCTGTCGGTTCGGTTACGTGCTGATGTGCATACCGGCAAAACATGGTATGACGCCAAGGGTTGATCGATCTTGAAATCGGTAAACGCTCATCGCGATTCCGATTCCGCTAAACACAGTAAGAAGCGAGCTGCCGCCCGCGCTGAAAAAGGGAAGAGTGATTCCCAGTACCGGCGCCAATCTCAGATTCATGCCAAGGTTGACGAGGGATTGCACAGCAATCAAGGCAAACATGCCGCCACATAAAAGCCGACCGAGCGGATCGGCAGCCATGCGGGCATTGCGGTATAAGCACAGCAGTACCGCCGCCAGTAACAACAAGACGGTTGTTGCGCCGATAAACCCAAATTCTTCACCTGCCACAGTAAAAATAAAATCGTTTTGTCGTGCGTACAGGTGATGATCGCCGCCTTGCAGAAATCCTACACCGTTAACACCTCCTGAACCCACGGCGGTTACACTCAATTCTTGTTGCCAACCGATCCCTTGTTGGTATTTTTCCACTTCAAACAAACAAAGAAACCGCGCACGCTTTTCGTCGTCCAGATATCGCCAAAGGAGCGGTATCGCCGCCGTAATTGAAATGGTGGCCGTCAGTAACACATGTCGTGGTATACCACCAAAGACGGCCATAAGAACGAATACGGCGAACAAAACGAAGGCGTTGCCGTCATCGCCTTGTAACAACACCGCCGCAGTCGGCACCGTGGCGTGCAATCCCAGCAGTACCCATGTCATCGGTTTATACATTTTGAGGTGGCAGGTAGCGAGATGTAAGGCGAATGTAACAATACAAACAATCTTTAAGCACTCTGACGGTTGCAATAAAAATTGTCGGTTGCCAAGCGGAATACTCAACCAATTGCGGTCGTCCGTGCCGGGCACTTGATAACCGAGCGGCGTAAATGTTAGAATCATCAATAAGGCGGTTGGTACGGTGATTTTTTTCCAAGAACGGCACACCGTGTGATAATCGCAGAGCGAAATTACAAAAGCAACGACAATGCCGATACACAAGCAGAATAATTGCACACTCGTATTACCGCCGGCACCGGAAGTAACGGCAGAATATACCAGTATCAGTCCGTAGATACCGCACGCCGTACAGCATAACCACAATCCCCAATCGGTGTGCTGACAGCGAATTCGAATATCGCGCATCTTTTTCACCCCATGTTAGTATGGACGTGTTCGGCAAAATATTTTAATAACGACATAAATTTCTCTTTCCTAACGGTGAAATTTGTGATACGATAAGACAAAGAGGTGAATGGGATGACGGTTGTCACGCATAGTGAACATGAAACGGAGCAAATTGGCGCACGCTTAGCCGAGCGGTGTAAAGCGGGCACCGTTGTTGCGTTCTTCGGCGGTTTGGGGATGGGGAAGACCGCTTTTGTGCGCGGTATGGCAAAAATTCTTTCTCCGCAAGCCCATGTATCCAGCCCAACATTTGCCTTGGTCAACGATTATGGCGGTCATCCTTCTCTTGTACATTTTGACATGTATCGCATTAACGGATGGGAAGATTTGGATACTACCGGCTATTACGATTATCAAGATGCCGGAGCCGTCTTGGCGGTGGAATGGAGCGAAAACATTGAAGGCGCGTTGCCGCCGGATGCTGTTCGCGTCACCTTTCGTCGTTTGTCGGACACCGAGCGTGAGATTACCATAGAGGGGGTAACGCTGTGACAACTGAACAAACCGTTGTGTTGCTTGCTGTTGAAACCTCCGCCGGTCCCGCTTCTTGTGCGGTATTGCGCCGCGAAGGTGATCAAGTGTCGGTTCTGTGTGAAGCGAGTGTCAATAACCGCTTGACCCATAGTCAAACACTTATGCCTATGATTCAAGATATGCTTAAAAATGCCTCGCTTGCCTTGGAGGATGTGACGCACCTCACGGTTGCGGTTGGGCCGGGTTCTTTTACCGGTATTCGCATCGGCGTCGCCGCCGTCAAAGGTCTGGCATTTCCGAACGACCTGCCGTGCGCGGCGGTATCCACACTGGCCGGTATGGCGCGCCGCATGGAGAGCATGCCGTATGAAGGGCTGATACTCACGGCGATGGATGCCCGTTGCCAGCAAATCTACACGGCTTTGTTTTCGGCTGAAAGCGGCAAAGTCACGCGCTTAACACCCGACGAAGCGTTAGCGCTTGATGAAGTAAAACAACGTCTTCTCTGCGAGTCACGCCCGATTTTGGTAATCGGTGACGGTGCCGCAGTAGCGTATAAGGCCTTGCGAGATGCCATCCCAACGTTGATTTTAGCGCCGGAAGCATGGCGCTATCAACACGCAACAGGTGTTGCGCTGGAAGCGTTGTCGGTAATTGACCGTGGTGAGTGTATTAGCGGCGATGCCTTGTTACCCGCGTATTTGCGTTTACCGCAAGCGGAGCGTGAACTCCGCGCTAAACAGGAACAAACATCACAAAAGATGTAAGAAAAAATAGGGAGGATACCAGTATGTTAAAACCGTTCATTGCGGATCATCCGTTGATCCAACACAAAGTCACTTTGCTGCGTGACAAGAATACCAGTTCTAAGCAATTCCGTGAACTTATCCGCGAGATCACCGGCCTGATGTGCTATGAGGCGACCCGTGATCTGCCGACTTGCGAAGTCACGGTTGAAACGCCTATTGCCAAAACCAAATCCCGTAAAATTGCAGGTCGCAAATTGGCGTTTGTCCCGATTTTGCGTGCGGGTCTTGGCATGGTAGATGGCGCGGTGGAACTGGTTCCCTCGGCTCGTATCGGCCACATCGGTCTGTATCGCGATGAAACCACCATGAAACCGGTGGAGTATTATTGCAAATTACCGGGCGATATCGGTGAACGCGACGTAATCGTGTTGGATCCTATGTTGGCAACCGGTGGTTCGGCAATTGATGCTATCGGACAGATCATACAGCGCGGTCCTCGCAGTATTAAATTTATGTGCATCATTGCGGCTCCCGAAGGTCTTAAAGCTCTCACCGAAGCGCATCCCGATGTGCAGATCTACTGCGCCGCCTTAGACGAGCGTCTCAACGAGAACTGCTATATCGTACCCGGTCTCGGCGATGCCGGCGAC
>JAZOQQ010000239.1:0-4864 GCA_045656165.1 Acutalibacteraceae bacterium | reverse complement strand
GATTAAGATCGGTGAAAGATCCCTTAACATCGCGGGAACAATTGCATCAAAGCCGTCAACCGCCGGATTCACGCGGTCACCAAACAAGCGCCCGAATCCACCGAGAAAATAACAGCCGCCTGCGACCACCAACGCAAAAATCGTTGAAATGATCATACCTTTGTTGATGGCTTTTTCATCTTTGATGGCATAGAATTTTTGCACCATCTGCGGCAGCCCCCACGTTCCCATGCTCGTCAACAATACCACACCGAGCAGATTAACGGGGTCAGGTCCAAAAAACGAAGTAAAAGCGCCGGGCGCCGTCGAAACACTCGCATCGGTAATCGCACCGAGTTCCGCCATCGCAGCCGTAAAGCCACCGTGCGTATTAAGCACCGCCACGATCACCGCCACGATACCCACCAACATGATCATACCTTGAATGAAGTCATTAACTGCTGTGGCCATATAACCGCCAACAATGACGTAAACGGCCGTCAACACGCTCATGGCAATCACGCAGATCTCATAATCAATGTGAAACGCCATGCCAAACAAACGACTCAACCCGTTATACAAGGATGCCGTATACGGAATTAAAAACACGAAAATGATAACCGAAGCCGCCAACTTGAGCGCCTTGCTGTTAAAACGCCCTTCAAAAAACTGCGGCATGGTGGCACTGCCGAGGTGTTGCGACATCACACGCGTACGCCGTCCGAGCACCGCCCACGCCAGTAACGAACCGATCAGCGCATTGCCAATGCCGGCCCACGTTGCCGCCACACCGTATTTCCACCCAAACTGGCCGGCATATCCCACAAACACGACCGCCGAAAAATACGACGTACCGTAAGAAAATGCCGTCAGCCATGGGCCGACACTACGGCCGCCCAACACAAAACCGTCCACACTGGTCGCGCGTTTGCGATAATAGAACCCGACGCCGAGCATCACCGCAAAAAAGACAACCAGCAGCCCGATTTTGATTGCCATATCCATTGTTTATGCCTTCTTTCTTAACCCGTGATCTGTACCTCAACCAAGCGGCCGTTACAGTACTTCTCACGCAACACCGGTTTTTCGATTTTACCGGTCGGATTACGCGGTACCTTGTCAAAGAAGATCTGACGCGGGCGCTTATAGCGTGGCAACGCCAAACAGAATTCATCGATCTCTTCTTTGGTACAGGTTTCGTTTTCTTTAATTTCAACGATCGCGACCGCAATTTCACCCAACCGCGCATCGGGCAAACCAATTACCGCCACGTCTTTGATCTTGTCATACGCACGCAAAAAATCTTCGATCTGTACGGGATACAAATTTTCACCGCCGGAAATAACCACGTCTTTCTTGCGGTCTACCAGATAGATAAACCCGTCTTCATCCTCACGCGCCATATCGCCCGTAAACAACCTACCGTCTTTTAAGGCTTCCGCAGTTGCTTCTGGATTTTTGTAATAACATTGCATGACACCGTCGCCTTTGACGATCAGTTCACCAACGTCGCCCCTGGCAACGTCAACACCGTTTTCATCCACAATACGCGTTTGCCACCCATAACCGGGCTTTCCGATCGCGCCCACTTTATGTACGTTTTCCACACCCAAATGCACACAGCCGGGACCGATAGATTCCGACAAGCCGTAGTTAGTGTCGTATTGGTGGTGCGGAAACACTTTCATCCAACGATGGATCATGCTCGGCGGAACGGGTTGCGCACCGATATGCATTAAGCGCCATTGATCCAACCGGTATTGCGACAAATCAATGCGCCCCGAATCAATCGCATCCAGCAAATCCTGTGCCCACGGCACCAACAACCACACGATGGTGCATTGTTCCTCGGTCACCGCACGCAATATCCATTCGAGCTTCACGCCACGCAACAGCACCCCTTTTGAACCCGAAAACAGCGAACCGAACCAGTGCATCTTCGCACCGGTATGATACAGCGGCGGGATACACAAAAACACATCTTCACGACTTTGCGAATGATGGTTTTGCTCAGTCAGGCAAGAACTGACCAGCGCTTTATGGTTATGTAAAATCGCTTTCGGAAAGCCGGTCGTACCCGACGAAAAATAAATCGCCGCATCATCCGTTTCAGACGGCACGACCGGAGGCGGATTGGAGGAGCAAAAACTCATCAAACGCAAGCAATCTTCCGAATAATCGGGGCCGTTTTTACCCACAAAAAAGCAAAGTTTAACCGCCGCCATATTGTCTTTAATCGCGTCGATACGGCTGATAAATTCCGGTCCAAACACCAGCACTTCCACGTCGGCCAAATCCAAACAGTATTGAATTTCATCGCTGCTGTACCGAAAGTTCATCGGCACCGCCACACAACCCGCTTTCAGGATACCGAAATAGATCGGTAGCCACTCCAAGCAGTTCATCAGCAAAATCGCAACCTTGGTTCCCTTTTTCAGACCACGGCTGAGCAACAAATTAGCAAAACGATTCGCACGGCGGTCAAAATCCAACCACGTCATTTCACGGCGATACGGTGCATCACCCGCCGCGCTTTCAATCAAATTAAAATCCCACCAAGTCGCCGCTTGGTCGCGCTCTTCCGACGGATTGACCTCCACCAAACAGGTTTCGCGGCCGTACAACCGTGCGTTGCGCTCTAAAAAATCCGAAATAATCATGTCCTGCACCTCTCACAAACAAATAAAAAAGCCCCTGCCACAACAGCAGAGGACAAGAAAATCCTGTGGTACCACCTCAGTTTACCGCATAAAGCGGCCTCATGGGATCGCGCGCGATCCACCGGCTGTATCGGGCCGTCCCCGTCTTCACCTACTGCCGATCAAAGGGTTTGGCAAAGCCGCTCCGAAAGGTATTCCATCACGCCGCTCTCACTGTCTCGCAGCAACCGACAGCTCTCTTAGAGAATCCGACACGTGTGTACTTGGTTTCATCACCGCGTTTTCGTATTATTTTATTATATTATCATTAGATGCACGGTAAGTCAACAAAAAAATCTGCTTTTGCGACAGAAAAACACGAGGAACCCGTCTTATACCCGAAAGAAAACAAAAAAGACGGTTACCGAAGTAACCGTCTTGGAATGGAGCGGCTTACGAGGCTCGAACTCGCTACCTCCACCTTGGCAAGGTGGCGCTCTACCAGATGAGCTAAAGCCGCAAATCGCTGTGCCACTTAGTATAGCACAGGCAATTTCGCTTGTCAAGAAAAAAGTCGGAGAATTTTTTAAATTCTCCGACTTGTTATTTTTTCTTACGCGCCGAGCAACAGAGCCAACATTTCTTGGGGATCAGCCGCTTTGATTGCACGCTCGGTATACACAGTTTTTTCGGCAAGTGCTTTCACTTTTTCTTTGATTTCCTTGTCCATCTCATCGTACTTCATATGCTGCAACGTCTGGTCATGGCAATCAGCATAATAGTCAAACGGTTTGCCTTTCGTATCCACGCGGTCCGCTTCGGGATCCATGCGGAAAATCAGCGCCATCGTTTTGGTGCTACCATTCTTTTTGTAGGTCGTCAACGCGATCTTACCCTCGCCGATCTTTTGGATTTCTTTGAGCAATTCCGCGTCCATCGTCTTGTCGACAGCATCCACACGGTTCGCATCCTCTTTGAGGGTCACCGTTTCCTCTTCCGGTTTCTCCTGCGGAGCAGTAGTCGTGGTCGTGGTGGTAGCCGCCGTCGTGGTGGTAGTCGTCGTAGCCGGCTTGGTAGTAGTCGTGGTCGTGGTCGTGGTAGTCGGCTTCGTAGTCGTGGTGGTCTGCGAAGCGGCCTCTTGATCCTTCTTGTACTGCTCCATTGCCTTGTCAAACGCCGCGCTGTTCTTGCCGTTCTTGTTGAAGATAGCAAGATAGTTGTTCATATTTTTTTCGATTTTTTCAATTTCCGCTTTGGACAAATCTTTGGATGTTTGAGAATCCACCAACGATGTTTCAATGATCTTGTAGCTATAGTAATGCTCATCAAACCATTTACGCTCGTCAGCATCCGATACCTCTTTCACGCCACCGTCATCGTACAGACCGGTAAACAACGACGCTTCATTGAGATATACCGCTTTGTACATATTGATGTAACGCGTGTTGTTGAAACCGGCGTCAATATACGCATCGGGAGTCAGATCTTTCAGGTTTTTCTCGACCGCTTCAAGCTGCTCTTTGTCCCATTCGATATTGTATTGCTTCATCAATTCTTCAATCGCTTTTTGACGCAGAATCTTATCCTTGGTCATCTGCGTAATATACTCTTTGAAGCTCAGCGTTTTCGCCGCATCCCCTTCGCCGTAGGTATATGTCTGCTCGGCGATTTTATCGCTGGTATAGCCGTAGTACGCATAATACATGTACAACTGCTGATCATTGCCGATCGTATCGAACATATATGCCAAATAATCACCCATGGCATAGGACTTGTCACCCACCGTCATCGCCACCGCCGGCGTGGAGCAAGCCGCGAACAGCAAGCAAGTCACACACAGCGCCAGTGCACAAACGGCGCACAAAATACGTTTTACAGTCATGAAAACATCCTCCTTGGGATATAATAATACACGTTGCTTATCATTTTACACGAAAAAAGCAAATTTGTCTACCTAATTATGCAAACTCGGAAAAAAAGTTTACAAACCCCAATATTTTGGCTTGACATCGCCGTATCGTCAGTATATAATACATATTGCGTCACACGCCGGTGTGATGGAATTGGCAGACGTAGTGGACTCAAAATCCACCGCTGGCGACAGCGTGCCGGTTCGAGTCCGGCCACCGGCACCAAAAAGACTGTTCTTCTATGAGCAGTCTTTTTATTTTGTTTCCGTCTTATATCAAAAATGTTTTGTAGTATTTTGTTTTTATTAAATAAAGCTGCCTCCCTTGAGACAGCTT
>JAZOQQ010000238.1:0-2785 GCA_045656165.1 Acutalibacteraceae bacterium | reverse complement strand
ACAAATCCTTGATGCAACTCCTTGGCTCACAGAACGACATGGCTACGATCCGACTTCGAGCCTCGTAATCCGCTCCATAAAAAAACACCACATACTTGGTATGTGGTGTTTTTTTATATTCTAACGGCAGTTGATTTTTATGTCAACGAAAATTCGCGCATTACCTTGTTGAAGTGGCTGTGGATTTGTGATATAATAATCGCAGGACACTTTCTGTGTTCCAAACAACAAGAAAGAAGGAAACGATATGGCTTTTTCTCCGGATTTTAAGTTCGATGTCGATTTCAAGAACTTTGATTCCAAGAAAATCAAACGCATTGTGATTATTGCTGCGATTGCTGTTTTGCTGCTGATTCTGCTGTCGACCTGCTGGTTTACGGTCAATGATAAGCAACAGGCGGTTATCACGACTTTTGGCAAAGTGACCGGTACAGCGGATGCAGGCATCCATTTTAAATTGCCGTTTGGAATTCAGCGGGTCGAATTGGTGGATATCAACGTCTATCAGAAGATCGAACTCGGATACCGCACCGACGGTACCGAAGCGGGGAATTATCTGATGGTCGAAAACGAATCCAAGATGATCTCCGGTGACTTCAACATCGTCAACGTCGATTTCTTCATAGAATACAAGATTTCTAACGCTGCAAAATATCTCTATGCATCGGAAGATGCGGGCATGATCCTCAAAAATCTTGCTCAAAGCCAGATTCGCAACGTGATTGGTTCAAAGTATGTTGATGATATCCTGACTACCGGTAAAAGCCAGATTCAGGTTGAAGTCAAAGAACTGATCACCGAAGAGCTGGCAAAATACGATATCGGCATCGTCCTGACCGATATCAAGATTCAGGATGCCGAACCGCCGACGGAGCAGGTCAAAGCTGCGTTTAAGAACGTTGAGACTGCCAAGCAGGTTGGTGAAACCGCGAAGAATGATGCTGAAGCCTATAAAAATGCACAGATTCCCAATGCGGAGGCAAGAGCTGACCAGCTTCTGCAAAATGCGGAATTCCTGAAGCTTGACCGCATTAACCAGGCAAAGGCGCAGGTTGCGATGTTCAACGCGATGTATGAGGAGTACACCTCGAACGAAGAAATCACCAAAGCGCGTATGTACTTTGAGGCGATTGAAACGGTTTTGCCGGGTGTGAAACTGATCATCGATACTGGCAGCGGTACGGAAAAGCTGCTGCCGCTTGACACGTTCCTGGCCGGTACGGCCGACGATCCTGCCAACGGTGCTGTTGGCGGAGCAATTACGGAATAAGGGGGATACGGCAATGAAAAAAGTGAAAACTACGCTGAAGTTCTTTATTCCGATCGTCATCGTTCTTCTGGTCGTTTTGGTTGCGACCTCGTTCTACACCGTGCAGGAAAACGAGTATGCATGCGTTGTCCGTTTCTCGAAGATCATCGACGTGACCTCTGCCTCCGGCTTGCACTTCAAGATGCCGTTTGTGGATACGGTCATTAAGTTCCCCAAAACAGTGCTGCTCTATGATATTGCTCCCAGTGACGTTATCACCTCGGACAGTAAGTCCATGCAGGTCGACAGCTATGTTATGTGGAAGATCTCTGATCCGCTGACGTTCTACAAATCTCTTGGCTCGATCGTTGAAGCGGAAGTCCGTCTTGATAATATCACCTACAACGCCCTTAAGACCACGATGGGTACGATCGAACAGGATGAGATCATCAACATGGATGATGCGGCAAAACGCAATGAGATCTACTCTGCGATCACTGCTCAGGTTACAGAAAAAGCGGTCATCTACGGTATTGATATCATTGACGTTAAGGTCAAGCGTTTGGACTATCCGACCGACAACGAACAGGCTGTCTACACGCGTATGATCTCCGAGCGCAACATGATGGCCGAAGAGTTGATCGCCAACGGTAATAAGACTGCGACGATTACCAAAAACGAAGTCGACCGTATCGTCAATGAAACGTTATCCAATGCCGAACGCGAAGCGGAAGAAATCGTTGCGGCAGGCGAAGCTGAATACATGCGTATTCTCGGCGAAGCCTATAATACCCCGGACAAACAGGAATTCTATTACTTTATTCGTGCGCTCGATGCACTTAAAACCTCGCTGGCCGGTGGGAATAAAACGGTTATTCTTGGCGCCGACAGTGAACTTGCGCAGATCCTGAACAATGCGCTCTTAGAGGAAAAAGAAGAGCTTGCGCCGCAGCAATAAACAGACAAGGGGAGACAAACCGTGGAATTCTGGATTGGCATTATCTTTGCGATGCTGTTTGCCGTTTGTGCGATTGTCAGTGCCGTGCTGATCCGCAGGTCTAAAAAATGGATCATCGGGACTGTACTGTGCACGATCTGTACAGTTGTGTTTGTCCTCTACAGCATCCTGACGGCGGTTTTATTTGGAGTTTAAAGGGAGGCAATCGTTATGGCTACCTACAAAAACAAATATGATGAACCCTTGACAACACAGCGTGTCAACGAAAAACGCTTGGTGCGCGTTACAGCGATTTTGGCAATCGCACAGCTTGTTGTTCTGGCGGCGATGGTCGTGTTGATGTTTACGCCGTTTGCAAAAGTTGTGTTTGTCTGTGCGGTACCGTACATTATGCTGTATGTATACTATATGCGCGGTGTAGAAACGGCGGTTGAGATTGGATGTAAGTCGGCCGGAATTTTCCGTTTGTTCAAATTGATTAGTCCTGTCTTATTTGCCGTAGCTTTTGTTTTGGCAATTTTTTCGTAACCAAGAAAGGCGCTATTTTCAATGCACATGAAGACGGCAATGGAATATTA
>JAZOQQ010000237.1:0-3339 GCA_045656165.1 Acutalibacteraceae bacterium | reverse complement strand
CGTGACGTGCATTTCGCCCGTCGAGGTATCCACAAAACAAATACCCACCTCAGCAAAGGTGTCCGCCGCGTGTATCACGCACAAATAGTTATTGCGGCCCTCTTCCAGCATACTGCCTTCAATAACCGTACCGGGCGTGATGATGCGCACCACGTCGCGCTTTACAAGGCCTTTGGCTGTCGCGGGATCCTCTGTCTGCTCACAAATCGCCACTTTATATCCGCGATTCACCAGTTTGGCAATGTACCCTTCACAACTGTGAAACGGTACGCCACACATCGGTGCCCGTTCTTCCTGGCCGCAGTCACGACCGGTCAATACCAGTTCCAGTTCACGCGAGGCAATCTTCGCATCCTCGTAAAACATCTCGTAAAAGTCACCCAAACGGTAAAACAAAATACAGTTCGGGTAATTACTTTTGATTTCAAAGTACTGTTGCATCATCGGAGTTACCGCCGGCATACCGCTCACCTCCTTTATACTTCCGTGTTATCAATCTTAATGGCAACCACCGCAGCTTGAACAGTTACCGCTGCACTGATGCTCGTCATACTCGTCGGGATCCATGCCCTGTGCGGCCATGTTGATGATCGCACCGACACCGTTGAGCAGCTTGTCCATCTCGGTTTTTGCTTCGTTGTATGCAGTCATGGAGGCGTTCGCCATCACGCGACCATACACTTCACGCAGTTCTTCGTTAAGTTGTTTCATTTTTTCGGGATCCTGCTCCCCTTCGGGTTTCGCACTCTCGCCGTTGATCGCCATACGCTTTAAGTTAAATTCGCCGATCAACTCTTGTAATTCGGCATCGTTATCGGCCTGCAGTTGTGCCGCCTGTACCTTTACAAAACGCTCGTCCTGCTGAATCGCACGACCCAGTTGTTTTGCCATTTCCAAAATCTGTTCCATTGTTCTTTACTCTCCTTCTTCTATCTCACCGGTTAAAATATAACTGCGCGCGCCGGTGATGCGCACTTTCACAAAGTTGCCGATACGGGCAGGGTCGCCCTGCACACGTACGATACTGTTATCGGGAAGACGGGCTTCCAAAAAGCCGCTTGCTTCCGCTTCCAACAACGCGCGTTGCGTTGTACCGACCAAAGTTTCCAACCGCTGTGCCGAAATTTCTTCCTGCAACGCGGTCATTTCCGAGAACCACGCCGATTTGACTTCGGGCGGTATCGGATCCTCCATTTGCGCCGCCGGCGTACCGTGCCGCGGCGAGTAAATAAACGTAAATAACGAGGCAAATCCCACCTCGCGAATCAGCGAAAGCGTTTGTTCAAAATCCTCACGCTGTTCACCGGGGAATCCCACAATCACGTCGCTGGTAAACGTAATGCCCGGCACCGTTTTTTTGGCATACGCGATCAGTTCCAAATACTGTTCACGAGTATACCGTCGATTCATCTCTTTCAAGATTCGATTACTACCCGATTGGAACGGCAAATGAAAATGCCGCGACACCTTTTCACAGGCCGCAATGGTATCAAAGAGTTCCGGCGTAGCATCTTTGGGGTGCGACGTCATAAACCGCAACGTAAAATCGCCCGGTATCGCGTTGATACGGCGAAGCAATTCAGGGAAATTCACCCCGTGTGCTTCACCCCTACCGTAGGAGTTTACGTTTTGACCAAGCAACGTAATATCGTTGTATCCTTGTTCGACCAACTCACGCACTTCGTTTAAAATTCGTTCGGGATCGCGACTGCGCTCGCGCCCACGCACGTGTGGCACAATGCAATAGGTGCAGAAATTGTTACACCCGTACATAATCGACACAAATGCCTTAAACCCACCGTCACGGCGAATTGGAATATCCTCGGCGATTACGCCATCACAAGATGGGATCTCAACCTTTCGTTTGCCGCCAAACAGCACCCCTGCCATCAGTTCCGGCAACCGATACTGCACGTGTGTGCCAAACACCAAACCGACAAACGGATAACTCTTGTAAATCTTCTGCGCCACATGCTCTTGTTGTACCATACAGCCGCACAACGCAATCAACAAATGCGGACGACGCCGTTTCAGCGCCTTGAGCGCCCCTACGTTACCAAATACACGGTCCTCGGTATGTTCACGCACCGCGCAAGTATTAAAGAGAATAAAATCGGCCTGTTCGGGATCTTCGGTGAATTCAAATCCCATTTCCGCAAGCATACCTTTCATGCGCTCGGAATCTGCTACGTTTTGTTGGCACCCGTAGGTACGCACCAATGCAAGCGGCGTCGATAAGCCGAGCCGCTTTTGGTAATAGTCCCGTATTTGTCGGGTGAACGTGTGCTGAACAGACAGTTCTTCCGACGTGATGTAGCGGATATTGGACATGCTTTTCCCTCGCAAATAATAAGCAGATTTACAGATAGTATCATTATAGCAAATTCGCATCGTCAATTCAATCATTATTTCGTGTTAAATTTTGAAAAAAGGTATTTATTTTTCAGTCGGAAAGCAATATAATAAAAAGTATCAAGGAGGGTTCGCGATGAAACAAGAATTCTTATCCGGCGTTCAACAGGTGCACTTCGTCGGCATCGGCGGTTCGGGTATGAGCCCGCTTGCCGAGATCCTGCATTCACTCGGATTCACCGTATCGGGTTCCGACGTCAATGAATCGGACAATCTCGCTCGTATGCGCCGTTTGGGTATCCCTGTTAAAATGCCGCAAAAAGCCGAAAATGTCGGCAATGCCGACTTGGTGGTATATACCGCCGCCGTATCGGCGGATAATCCGGAATTGTTGGCCGCAACCGAGCGCGGTATTCCGTTAATGGAACGCGCCATGCTATTGGGCGAACTGTCACATCGTTTTGCAAACACCGTAGCTGTCGCAGGTACGCACGGCAAAACCACCACCTCATCCATGGTCTCGCAAATTCTTCTGCAAGCCGACCGTGATCCCTCTGTATTCATCGGTGGCCGCCTGCCACTCATCGACGCCAACGGCCACGCCGGCAGTTCCGACGTATTTGTGTGTGAGGCGTGTGAGTTTAAGGATCATTACTTGCAAATGCACCCTGCCATTTCCATTATTTTAAACGTGGATGCCGATCACTTGGATTATTTCGGTTCGCTCGCCAATGTCATCGCGTCTTTCCGTCGCTTTGCCGAGCAAACTACCGATACGCTGATCGTCAATGCCGAGGACGTCAACACTCTCCAAGCCGTTGAAGGTCTCACCCACGCGAATATCATTCGCTACGGTTACACGCTCGACTGCGAGTGGTCGGCACAAAACGTGTCGGTACACGACGGCGCTTACGGTGCGTACGACCTATACCACAACGGTAAAAAAGTGACCGCCATTTCGCTCGGCGTTCCCGGCCAACACAACGT
>JAZOQQ010000236.1:0-5951 GCA_045656165.1 Acutalibacteraceae bacterium | reverse complement strand
TTCAAACAAGTTCATGTTGGAATATGCGGGGATTTCTTTGCCCTGCATGGCCGCGACGAACTGTGTGCCGTCCATTTTTTCGTTTTCAATGAGGTAGTCAGCAATCAAATGCAACTTGTCCTCGTTGTCTTTGAGGCATTGTGTCGTACGCTTATACGCCTCCGTCACAATACGGTTGATCTCGGCATCAATCTGGGCCGCAATCTGTTCGGAATAGTTGCGGGTGTGACCAAAATCACGGCCGAGGAACACTTCATTAGAATCCGAAGCGCCGAACACAACCGGACCGAGCGTATCGCTCATACCGTATTTGGTCACCATTTTGCGAGCCGTTTCGGTGGAACGTTCTAAGTCGTTGGAAGCACCGGTAGAGATATCTTGAATCACCAATTCCTCTGCAACACGACCACCAAGCAACACAACGATATCTTCAATCATACGTTTTTTGGTCATGTGACGGTGATCGTTCTCCGGCAAGTTCATGGTGAAGCCGGCTGCCATACCGCGCGGGATAATGGAAATTTGGTGAACCGGATCTTGCGTTTCGCAGAAATACGAGGCGATCGCGTGACCCGCTTCATGATAAGCGGTGATACGTTTATCTTTTTCGGTGATGACATGACTACGTTTTTCAGTACCCATAATCACTTTCAACGTGGCTTCTTCGATTTCTTCCATCGTCAGCGAATGACGACCGCGGCGAGCCGCAAGCAAAGCCGATTCGTTGAGCAGGTTTTCTAAATCCGCGCCCGTGAATCCAACCGTCGCTTTCGCAATGACTGCCAAATCGACATCAGGACCAAGCGGTTTACCTTTGGCGTGTACGCGCAGGATCGCTTCACGGCCTTTGATATCGGGATAGTTGACAACGATCTGCCGATCAAAACGACCGGGACGCATTAAAGCGGGATCCAAAATATCAGGGCGGTTGGTTGCCGCCATCATAATGACGCCTTCATTAGCGCCGAAGCCATCCATTTCTACCAACAACTGGTTCAACGTCTGCTCGCGTTCGTCGTGACCACCACCGAGACCGGCACCACGTTGACGGCCGACCGCATCAATTTCATCAATGAAAATAATGCAGGGCGAACTTTTCTTTGCCTGTTCAAACAGATCGCGCACACGCGAAGCACCGACGCCGACATACATTTCCACGAAGTCGGAGCCCGATATGGAGAAGAATTGAACACCGGCTTCACCCGCAACAGCGCGGGCAAGCAAGGTTTTACCGGTACCGGGAGGGCCGACAAGCAACACGCCTTTCGGGACACGGGCACCGAGTTCTTTGAATTTCTTGGGCGAACGCAAGAAATCAACGATCTCCTGCAGTTCTTCTTTTTCTTCGTCAGCACCCGCTACATCATCAAACGTGGTCTTGCGTTTTTCGTCCGCAGGTTGTTTGACGCGCGCTTTGCCGAAGCCCATCATTTTTCCGCCGCCATCCATACTGTTCATCGCACGACGCATGGAGAACCATAAAAGCAGACCTAAGACAAGCGTGATCGCGACAGGCGGTAAATAACTCATCCACGGAATAGCGGTTGGTTGCAAATAGTTATAGCGCGCAACCTTACCCTCTACATATTCCTCAATATCATCTAAGAACAAGCCGACATTGGGGACTGTATAGGAAACAACATCTTTCTCGTCGATTTTCTTATCCTTATTGACATCTTCGCGGAATTGCTGTTTGAGAGTAATCTTAATGACGCCGTTTGTGAGGTTAAATTCAAATTCTTCCACTTTTTCTTCGCGGAAAAAGCTGACGTAATCCGAATATACACGCTCATCCTTGACTTGTTTGCCGGAGAAGAATATCCAGCTAATACCCAAGAGCAAGACCGGAAGACCAATAAACAGCGCCAGGTTGCGAATCAGTTTTCCGTATTGATTGTGGTTAGATTCCATTCAGGGTTCACTCCTTCGTATATACGCTCGGTTTGAGCACGCCGACATACGGTAAATTGCGATAAAGCTCCGCATAATCCAATCCATAGCCGACGATAAATTCATCAGGGACAGAGGCACCGATATACTCCGCTTTCACATCCACGCGGCGACGTTCGGGTTTATCCAAAAACGTGCACAAACGGATGCTGGCAGGGTTACGCGCCGACAAGTTCTTGAGAAGATAAGACAGCGTGACACCGGAGTCCAAGATATCTTCGACCACCAACACGTCTTTGCCGTCAAGCGAGGCATCCAAATCTTTGAGAATTCGCACTTCGCCACTGGTTGACGTACCGGAACCATAACTGGAAACCGATAAGAAATCAATTGAGCAAGGCACGGTGATGGCGCGCATCAAATCCGCCATGAACACGAGCGATCCTTTCAGCACGCTAACCAGTAACAGATTTTTACCTTTATAATCTTCACTGATACGGCGGCCCATATTCTCAACAATTTCGGCAATTTTTTCTTCATCAAACAAGATTTTCTCAACGTCCGGATGCAACTCTCTCATTATACATTCTCCTCTTTTTCTACAACTAACACCGAAGTTGTGGTATCGGTGATACGAGCGCGTTCATCGCAAGCAACACCGGTGACCAACAAAATTCCTGCTTCGTCACACAACAGGGCAACTGTGTCGCGGCTTTCGGTTTTGGTTTCATTAAACAGTTTTTTTAACGATTTGCCGCATTTACGGCCGGCAGGTCGAAAGGTATCGCCGTCTTTGCGTCGGCGCAAAACCAAATCGCCTTTTATCGTATCATAATCAACAGCATATTGGAATAACTTTTTGCAAATATTCAGTTTTTGTTCATATTCCGCTCGTTTAAGCACCTGAACACGGTAGGATACCTCACCGATGTCATAACGTTCACCAACGGTTACAGAAAAGGAGAAAAAGGGATACGTCGGTGTGTTATCCCCTACTTTTAGACGAGTTGGCGTAACGACCAACCGCTTGCCTGTTGGGATTACAACCGTACCGCTCCCCTCTTCCAAAGCGTGGAGCAACAACTGAATATGGCGCGTTTCGGCGGTACCGGCCAATGCATACAAAGCACGCGAACGCAGGGGTTCGGGTAATGATAACAACGTGTCGCGATCATACGCATTCGATGCCACGCAGGCATTTTTCAACGCTTCTGCAGTAAGCGTTTCCAGGAACGTATCCGCTTGGCGCGCTTGTTCCATAAACCGTTCCAACGCAGTCGTTACCTGCGGATTGATGGCACGCAGTTGCGGCATTACGGCATGGCGAATGCGGTTGCGTGCGTACGTTTCGTCGGTGTTGGTACTATCCACCACGAACGACAACTCGTGCTCACGGCAGTACGTTTCAATCTCTTCACGTGAGCATGAGATCAGAGGGCGGATAATCTTACCGCGCATGGCCGGAATACCGGTTGCGCCGCGCAGACCGCTGCCACGGCAAAGATGCAATAACAATGTTTCGGCACTATCGTCAGCGTGATGCGCTGTGGCAATACGGCAGGTTGCGTATTGCGCGGCAGTTTGTTCAAAGAAAGCGTAGCGCACTTCGCGCCCAACTTCTTCTACGCCCTTCCCCGTTTGAGCAGCCATAGCAGCGATGTCGGCACGATGAACAAAAAGCGGGATGTGCCATTCGGCACACAATGCGCGCACAAACTGTTCATCACGGTCGGATTCTGCACCGCGCAAGCCGTGATTGATGTGCACAGCCATTAAGTCGGCGCATACACCCTCCTCACGTAAGCGACACATCACGTGCAACAAAGCAACCGAATCTGCACCGCCCGACAGCCCGATCACGACAGCACAATCCGGCGAGAGCATACACTCCCGCCGAACTGTTAAGAGCGCTTTTTCGTAAACGTTCACGGCGATCAACCTTCGTTCTGGTGCAGTTCCAGCGAGGTGAATTGTGTAAATTCACCTTGGAATGCCAGTTTGACCGTGCCGAGTTCGCCGTGGCGATTTTTCGCCACGATGACTTCGGCGGTGCCGTTTTCCACGGCGGCAGGATCGCTCTTTTCGTTACGATAATACTCGTCACGATAGAGGAACAGTACTTGGTCGGGGTCCTGCTCGATAGAACCGGATTCACGCAAATCCGCCAAGGCAGGACGGTGATTGGCTTGTTTTTCGGTTGTACGCGCTAACTGTGCGCAAACCATAACGGGAACATTAAGTTCCTTCGCCATAATCTTTAAACTACGCGTAATTTCCGAAACCTCTTGCACGCGGTTATCGGTTTTTTTCGCAGAATGCATCAACTGCAAGTAGTCGATGACCACAAACCCGACATCTTTTAATCGGCGCAAGCGGGCTTTCATTTCAGGAACCGTAATACTGGCGGTTTCATCCAAATAGATCGGTGCTTGACCGAGTTGACCGGCGGCAGAAGCCATACGACTCCACTCATCGGGGGTCAAATTACCGGTGCGCAATTTTTTGGATGAAATACGCGCTTCAGCCGACAGGAAACGATTGACCATTTGCTCACGCGACATTTCCAAGTTAAACACCGCTACCGTGCGCTTTTGTTGCATAGCCACGTTACGTGCCACGTTGAGAGCATAGGTGGTTTTACCCATACCGGGGCGCGCGCCGACAATGATCAGGTCGGAACGGTTAAGGCCGGTGGTGATCTCATCTAACGCGCTGATTCCCGTGGGAATACCGACGTATAGGTCGCGATCGGGACCGGTCAGTTTGTTATACATGTCATAGTTAGAGGCGATTACTTCACGGATCGGCACCAAACCGCCTTGATGTTTATCTTGACGGATCTCGTACACGCGCTGTTCCGCCGCATCAATCAGTTTCGACGCCTCCACGCCCGGTTCCATCGCTTCTCCGATGATCTCGCGCGAGGCCGTGATCAGACGGCGGATATCGTATTTTTCGCGCACAATGCGCGCATAGTTTTCGATATTAGAAATAGACGGCACGATCTGCGCGAGTTTGAGCAGATAGGCCTTTCCCTCTTCTCCGCTGAAAAACGACTCGGTCTTAAGTGCTTCCAACACGGTAACAAAGTCAATGGTTTTGTTTTCCATTAACTTCGCTAACATGATCTCATAAATGGCCTTATGCTCGTTTAGGTAGAAATGCTCCGGTTTGAGCATATCCGCCACACGGTTAATGCAATCGGATTCCATTAACACCGCGCCAAGAACGGACTGCTCCGCTTCCAAACTGTGCGGTAAATTCAGTTCATCGTAGGTCTTTTCAGGCATACGCCCACATCCCTTCGGTTTTTACTCGGTAACCATCACGGTGATCTTAGCGGTGACACCCTGATTGAATTTCAGTTCAGCTTCGTAGGCGCCGAACGCTTTGGCATCAGCCATAACGATTTTGCGTTTGTCCAGTTCCACTTGATACTGTGCTTTGAGGGCCTGTGCGACTTCTTTGGTCGTAACCGAACCGAAAAGTTTACCATTCTGACCGGCGCGAGCCACCACTTTGACGGTTTTGCCGGAAAGTAGTTTAGCATTGTCTTCGGCCTCTTTCTTTTCTACCGCTTTGTGATGTTCCTTGGCAGATTCCTTGTTACGGAAATCGTTCATGGCTTGGGCGTCTGCTTCTACGGCCAAACCACGCGGTAATAAGAAGTTACGGGCGTAGCCGTCGGATACTTGCACCAGTTGACCGGCTTTACCTTGCCCTTTAACATCTTGCTTTAAAATCACTTTCATCGTTATGTACCTCCTTATTTCTGTGCCGCTTTGGCACGCTCACGTTCCATTAAATACGTGTCAATAGCTTTACGAAGAAACCCTTGCGCAGTTGCCGCATCCGTATCTTTTAAATACGCACCCGCCATCGTTTGATGGCCACCGCCACCGACAGCTTCCATGATCAACTGCACGTTGATTTCGCCGTACGAACGCGCCGAGATGTTGACACCGCCATTTTCACTAAACATGACGAATGATGCTTCCACTTCTTTTACACACAGCAACTCGTCGGCGGCTTGTGATGCCGCAATACGCATACCCGTTCCG
>JAZOQQ010000235.1:0-5481 GCA_045656165.1 Acutalibacteraceae bacterium | reverse complement strand
GTGTCTTCCGGCATGGGTACTTGCGGCATGGTTGGCCCGATCGGTGTTATCACCGGTTGGCTGGGCGACGTCGCATCCGGTTCGAAAGCGGCTATCACGGTGATGGACTGGGTCGGTCTGGTGTTGATTGCCATCGTGTTGCCGGCGCTGTTGACGTGGTTGATCAGTTTACCGCTTCGCAAGATCGGCTGGATCAAGGAAAATGATCTGAAGTTGGATCTGTAAAACAAAAAAGACCTGCTCATTACAAATCAGCAGGGCTTTTTTTATACGTTAAACAGGAATTCAACGACGTCGCCGTCTTTCATGACGTACTCTTTACCTTCGGTGCGGAGGAGGCCCTTTCCGCGAGCATCCGCGAGTGAGCCGCATGCCATCAGATCGTCAAAGGCGATGACTTGCGCGCGAATGAAGCCGCGTTCAAAGTCCGTATGAATACGGCCTGCCGCTTGCGGAGCTTTCCAGCCGTTGCGGATAGTCCATGCGCGCACCTCTTTTTCACCGGCGGTGAGGAAGGAAATGAGGCCGAGCAGATGATAACTTTTTTGAATCAGACGATCAAGACCGGAATGCTCCAAGCCCAGTTCCGACAGGAACATCAGCTTTTCTTCGTCGTCCATATCCACAATATCTGCTTCCATTTGTGCACAGATGGGCAACACCTCAGCGCCTTGATCGGCGGCTAACGCTTCCACCTGTTTGTAATGCGGATTGTTTTTCGGTTCGCCGCCCGAAAAATCGCTTTCGCTCAAGTTTGCTGCATAAATGATCGGTTTGGATGTGAGCAACGCCATGTTGTTCATCATGGTAATTTCATCGTCGTCGCAAGGGAGTGCTCTGGCGGGTTTGCCGCTTTCCAGCAGGGCCTGCAGACGTTTTAGAAAATCCAATTCTTTTTGCAAACTTTTATCGCCTTTGAGATCTTTGGTAACGCGCGCGATGCGGCGTTCCACCATTTCCATATCCGAGAAAATGAGTTCCAGATCAATGGTTTCAATATCGCGAAGCGGATCGATACTGCCTTCAACGTGGATAATATCGTCGTTTTCAAAGCAACGAACCACGTGCACGATCGCATCGCATTCGCGGATATTCGCGAGGAATTTATTGCCGAGGCCCTCGCCTTTGCTGGCACCCTTGACAAGACCGGCGATGTCAACGAATTCAATGACGGCCGGCACGATGGGCGGAACTTTATTGCCTTCGGTATACATATCACACAACGCGTTTAGGCGTTTGTCCGGCACCGCTACGACACCCACGTTGGGGTCAATGGTGCAAAACGGGAAGTTGGCGCTTTGCGCACCGGCGTTGGTAATGGCGTTAAAGAGTGTAGATTTGCCGACGTTCGGCAGACCGACGATACCCAGTTTCATATCTTCAAACTCCTTGCAGATAGACTACCTCCGCATTATACCGCAAAAGGTGTATTTTTTCAAGGGTGAGTTTACAAAAACAACGCCCTCAGGCAAAACCTGAGGGCGTGTTGGAGCTACCGATCCGATTCGAACGGACGACCTGCTCATTACGAGTGAGCTGCTCTACCTGCTGAGCCACGGTAGCATGTCGCTTTCCGTATTATAGCAAACAACCGCCCGCTCGTCAAGAGATTTTTTCATAAGAAATTGCTTTTTCCCTTTTCGCTTGTATTTACTATCCGTTTATGATACAATACTTATATCTTTGTTAAATTGAGGTGTTCCCTTATGGGATTATTAAAGGCATTATTCGGTGATTACAGCAAACGCGAGATCAAGCGGATACAACCGTTGTGTGACCGCGTATTAGCGTTGGAAGAAAAATACCGTGCGATGGACGAAGCTACGCTCAAAGCGCAGACGGCGCTGTTGCAGGATCGTTTGGCGAGCGGTGAAACCACCGATGATATTTTACCCGAAGCGTTTGCGATCTGCCGTGAAGCGTGCGATCGCGTACTGGGTATGCGCCCATTCCCTGTGCAGATCCTCGGCGGTATTATCCTGCATCAAGGTCGTATTGCCGAAATGAAGACCGGTGAAGGTAAAACGCTGGTCGCCACGCTTCCCGCTTATTTAAACGCACTTTCGGGTGAGGGCGTGCATATTGTCACGGTCAACGATTATTTGGCTCGTCGCGACAGCGAATGGATGGGCAAGGTGTATCGGTATTTGGGGCTGACCGTCGGCCTGATTGTACACGATTTGGACAATGAAGGCCGCCGCGAAGCGTATGCCGCCGATATTACGTATGGTACCAATAACGAACTTGGCTTTGACTATTTGCGCGATAACATGGTGATCTATAAAGAACGGCGTGTGCAACGTGGCCATCACTATGCTATCGTGGACGAGGTTGACTCCATTTTGGTGGACGAAGCGCGCACTCCGCTTATCATTTCGGGTCAGGGTGACAAGTCTACCGACATGTATAATCAGGCGGATAAATTTGCTCGCGGTCTGCGGATGTTCAAAATTAAGGAAATGAACACCAAAGAGGAGCAAGATACGGTTGACGGCGATTATATTGTGGACGAAAAAGCGCGTACCGCTACCTTAACGCAAAGTGGTGTTAAGAAAGCGGAACAGTATTTCCGCGTAGAAAACTTAATGGATCCTGATAACGTCACATTACTTCACCACATCAACCAAGCGATTAAGGCGCGCGGCGTGATGGCACGCGATATCGATTACGTTGTCAAAGACGGTCAAGTTATCATCGTGGACGAGTTTACCGGCCGATTGATGTTTGGTCGCCGCTATAATGAGGGGTTGCATCAGGCGATTGAAGCGAAAGAAAACGTGAAGGTGGAACGCGAAAGTAAAACGCTGGCGACCATCACGTTCCAAAACTATTTCCGTTTGTATCGCAAATTATCGGGCATGACGGGTACCGCCATGACCGAGGAAACCGAGTTCCAGCAGATCTATCATTTGGACGTGGTGGAGATTCCCACCAATAAGCCGATGGCGCGTGAAGATCTGTCCGACGTAGTGTATAAGACCGAAAACGGCAAGTTCAACGCCGTTATTGATCAGATACTGGAATGCCACAAGCGTAAGCAACCCGTGCTGGTGGGCACCATTTCAATTGAAAAATCCGAAAAACTGTCGCGCATGCTCAAAAATCGCGGCATTCCGCATGAAGTGCTTAATGCCAAGCATCACGAAAAGGAAGCGGAGATCGTTGCACAGGCGGGTAAAATCGGCGCCGTGACCATCGCCACCAATATGGCGGGACGCGGTACGGATATTCGACTCGGCGGTAACGCGGAATTTTTGGCGAAAGCTGAAATGCGCCGCATGGGCATTGCGGAAGAGTTGATCGTGGAATCTACCGCTTTTGGCGAGACCGACAATGCCGAGATCTTGGACGCGCGCCGCACGTTCCAAGATCTTGAGAAGAAATACCGCGAAGAAATCCGTCCCGAAGAAGAAGCGGTCAAAGAGGCGGGCGGTTTGTTTATCATCGGCACGGAGCGTCACGAATCCCGCCGTATTGATAACCAGTTGCGTGGTCGATCGGGCCGTCAGGGTGACCCCGGTGCCACACGTTTCTACCTGTCAATGGAAGACGATTTGATGCGCCTGTTCGGTGGCGATCGTATGAACTCCGTGATGGAAATGCTCGGTGTAGACGAAAATATGCCGATTGAAAACCGCATGCTGACCGGCGCGATTGATTCTGCACAAAACCGCGTGGAAGAGCGCAACTTCGGTATCCGTCGTAACGTGTTGCAGTATGACGACGTTATGAACCGTCAGCGCGAACTGATTTACGATCAACGTAACAAGGTGCTGGACGGCGAGGATGTGCGCCATTCCATCATGGGCATGATCCACGAATCCATTGAAACCACTGTCGGCAACTACGCATCCGCGAACGTGGAACACGACGAATGGAATGTGGACGGTTTGCGCGAATACTATACCGGTTGGTTGATTGAGCCCACGGATCTGCAGTATACCAAACAGGAACTGGAAGATATGGAAAGCGCCGATCTCGTTGCCACGCTCATCGAACGTGCCGAAACGGTGTATGAAGCCAAAGAAGCGGAATATGGCGCCGAACTTATGCGCGAACTGGAGCGCGTGGTGCTTTTAAAAACCGTTGACCGTTATTGGATGGATCACATTGACAATATGGACGAGTTGCGCAAAGGCATTCATTTGCGCGCGTACGGGCAGCACGATCCGGTCGTGTTGTATCGTAAAGAGGGCTTTGATATGTTTGACGGTATGATTACCGCCATTCGCGAAGATACGGCACGTTTAATGCTTACCGCGCAACTGCGTCGCGAAGAGGGGCCCAAGCGCGAAGAGGTGGCGAAGCCTGTCGCTACGTCGTCGGATGGAACCGACGTCAAACGTACCGTGCGCAAAACGCAGGCGGAAAAAATCGGCCGTAACGATCCCTGCCCTTGCGGAAGCGGCAAAAAATACAAAAAATGTTGCGGTCGTAACGATTCCGCAGAATAATGTGAGGGGGAGAACCGTGAAAAAAGTACTGGTCGGCATGAGCGGCGGCATCGACAGTTCCGCGGCGGTATGGTTGCTGTTACAGCAGGGATATACCGTTGAGGGCGCGACGTTGCTGCTTACCGAAGGAAGTGCCTGCGGTTCTTCGCAAGACGTAGAAGACGCCAAACTCACCGCTGATCGGTTCGGTATCCCGCACCGTGTGCTGGATCGCCGTGATGTGTTTCGTGAAACCGTTATCCGCGACTTTGCGGATACCTATGCGGCCGGTGCGACCCCCAACCCTTGTATCGTGTGTAACCGCGCCGTAAAATTCGGCGTGTTGTTGGATCAAGCGCTGGCAGAGGGGTTTGACGCGGTAGCTACCGGTCATTACGCGCGTATTGAACGCGGAGCAGACGGACGCTATCTCTTAAAAAAAGCGACCGACGTTACCAAGGACCAAAGTTACGTACTGTACACGTTGACACAGCATCAGTTGGCGCACACGGTTTTTCCGCTTGGTGAATACCGCAAAACCGAACTGCGCGAATTGGCCGCAAAACAGGGCTGGACAGCGGCGCACAAGCCGGATAGTCAGGATATCTGTTTTATCCGTAACGGCGATTATGCGGCGTTTTTAGAGCAAACAATGGGCCTTGCACGAAAAGCGGGGGATTTTCTTGATACCGAAGGCAACGTGATCGGCAAACACAGTGGTATGATCGGGTATACCATCGGTCAACGTAAAGGATTGGGTGTAGCGTTTGGCGAGCCGCGGTTTGTGGTGAGTAAGGATGCCACCCACAACACCGTCACACTCGGTAAGAGCGAGGACCTGTTCCGCGATCGCTTGATTGCGGATCGTGTCAACTGGATTTCGATTCCGACGTTAACAACACCTATGGCGGTCACCGCCAAAACGCGGTATTCGCAAAAAGAAGCCTCTGCCATCATCACCCCACGTGGTGACGGACAGGTCGAGGTCGTGTTTGATCAACCGCAACGCGCTATCACGACAGGGCAAGCGGTGGTCTTTTACGACGGC
>JAZOQQ010000234.1:0-3589 GCA_045656165.1 Acutalibacteraceae bacterium | reverse complement strand
CCGGCGCTGAGCAAAATAAAGCCCAGGCGACTGCCTAATTTTTCACGTTCCATTTTTTACCCTCCAACTTATTTAAACACCAACGGTCATATTTGACATTTGCCGTTGTGCTGATACCAAATGATAATAAATACCGCGCTTTTGCAAGAGTTCTTCGTGCGTTCCTACCTCAGCAATGCGGCCTTTATCCAATACGATCAAGCGCGTGGCATTGCGTAGTGTGGATAAGCGGTGTGCGATGGCAAAGGTCGTGCGGTCTTTGGTAAGCCGTTGTAACGCTCCTTGTATTTGTCGTTCGGTGACGGTGTCAAGCGAAGCGGTGGCTTCGTCCAAAATCAAAATACGCGGATCATGCAGCAAAGCTCGCGCAATGGAAATGCGTTGCCGCTCACCGCCGGATAGCGTATAGCCGTGTTCACCGATTTGTGTATTGTAGGCATCGGGGAGGCGCATGATAAAATCATGTGCACCCGCTACTTTGGCCGCGGTGATGATCTCCTCCTGCGTGGCGTTTGGCTTGGCATAAGCAATATTATCATAAATCGTGCCGGCAAACATGAAGGTTTCTTGTAAAACTACACCGATTTGTGAACGAAGCACCTCTTGTGAGATGTTGCGCAGGTCAACGCCGTCAATCCGAATAGCACCATCGCTGACGTCGTACAGGCGCATCAGCAGGTTGATAAGTGTTGTTTTGCCTACTCCCGATCTTCCTACAATCCCGATCATTTCGCCCGGTTCAACGTGCAACGTAATATCGTCAAGCACATCTGACGTTTCGTCGTATCCGAATGTGACGTGATCAAAATCTACCGTTCCCGTAATGACGGGTCGTTCGGGTGTTTCTTTATCCGGCACGTCAACCGTTTCGTCGATGATTTCGAAAATTTTTGTGAGAGATGTGCCGAAATCGACCAAACGGTGCGGCAACATAGATAGCCATCGAAGAGGGGTATACAGCATGGTTACGTAAGTGGAAAATTGTGCCATTTCACCGAGCGTCATGGTGCCGTTCAGAATATGGTTACCAACATAAAACAGCAGAAAGAACTCGCCGATACCTATCAAAAAATTCAAAAGCGGATGAATAATCGACCAACGCGTGGAAGCGGCAACCGATACGTCGCGGTATTGAGCGGACACCGTGTCGAATCGCTTGCTTTCATATTCCTCCATGCCAAAGGCCTTGACGACACGAATGCCGGAAAAAATATCGTGCAACAAGCTATTGGCATCCGCATTAACATGCCACCGTTTCCGCCAAAAACGGCGCAGTCCTTTACGCACAAAACGGAAGGTTGCCATCACGAAGGGAGTGGGGATGAGGATGAGCAACGCCAACTTCCAATCGTAGAAGAAAAGATAAAGCGAGATACAGAGCAAGATTAAGACTTCTTGTACAAATTCCGGCACCACGTTGGTGATGAAATCACGTACGACGGCTGTGTCGCCTGTGACACGATTGATTAACGCACCGGCCGTGCGCTGCGAAATACGTCCGATCGACAACTCTTGTATTTTGGCAAACGTCATTTCGCGCAAACGGACTACAATACGGTTTCCCGCTTTAATTAGCACACGGTTTCGAAACAGTGAAAGCAAAGACGAAAAAAGGCGTACTCCTGCCATGGTAACGATCACGGCAATAAAAGGCGACAGCCGTACCAAATGCGGGGAGGGAGAGGTGATGTAGTCGTCAACCAATACGCGATTTAACAGTGGTAACAGCAAATCCACGGCAGTTACCCAAAAAAACAGTAAAACGGCTGACAGCAAATACCACTTGTACGGTTTGGCAATTTCCCATAAACGTGTCACGACACCGCTTTTTTTAGCGCAAAACGAGCAGAAAGCAGAGCCGGGAACAAATGGACGGCCGCACTTTTCACAATAACAGGCAACACGGCTTAAATAGTCATC
The DNA here is from genome assembly GCA_045656165.1 of Acutalibacteraceae bacterium. Lineage (GTDB taxonomy): Bacteria > Bacillota > Clostridia > Oscillospirales > Acutalibacteraceae > RGIG3009. Next base: position 1,669 of record JAZOQQ010000234.1, on the reverse strand, counting down.
ACTGTATCGACCTGTTTTTTTCCAGGAAATGATCTGCTTGGCAACGGCACCCAGTTCAGCAGCGTGGCGCTGTGTGGCGCGGCATAAGAGATGCACCACACCGTTTGTGCGGTATTCGGCGGTAACACTGCCGACTCCCACGTGTACGCAGAAATCCTCTGCTTCGGCGAGCGGTACGTTGCGTATGGGTTTGCCGTCGGCATAGAGAACCAGCCGATCATCCCATATCACACCTAAACCGTCTACGTGAGGAGCATGCGTTACATGATCTGTTTCAGAATCGGGGAGGTCAAACTCAAACACGGCTATGACACGATCCGCTTGGATTGTCGGGTCAAGTTTGAGCAGACGCTTTAAGCGTGTTTCCCGAATATTTTGTTTGTGTAAAGCGGCCAAACGGTCGCTGTCAAAATCGTTCAGCGTAGCGGGCATATCCGTGTTCACCTCCTCTGCTAAGGCCTTTGCGTTTTACAAATACAATTCAATACGTTTATAACTGGCACGGTCTAATGACTCCACGTTCGGAATTTCATAGCGGTTGCCGTAAACGTCCTGTAAAAAGATGCGCTCGTGTCCGTCGGCTGTCGGTACTTTTCGCAAGTTGCGATAGACGTCTTGAATGGTGAATTCCGTTTCTCCAAAGTCACATTCCACATGCCAGTGGGACATGCCGTAATGATCTTTGACGCTGAGGATGCGTGTGATGAGAGGGCAGTAATACGTTTCTTCCAGTTCACGTCGCAGTAAGGCGGCTGTTTCCTCGTCAAAATCATTCGCGATCGAGCGAATAAACCCAATTTCGTGCTTATCACGGTCAAATACGGCGATGCACTCATACGGCATATCAAAAGGGAACGCGCGGTGCAAAAACACACGATCCAATACCACTTCGCGAAGTTCGTCACGGTTTTCGCCCTGTACGGTATGCTGTTCCCACAGGGATGTTTGACCGCTCGTTACGGTAGCGCGCATGGATAAAAAGCCGTTCACTTTGCTGAATGAACAGTTCTGATGATCTAAATACGTGACCGTTACAATGTCTTTTAATGCGGACGGTGACGCATGGGCGAGCTGCTGTTCGGAATGCTGTGACACGGTGCTTCCTCTCCTTTCCACGTTTCAATGCCGATATTTTTGAGTGCTTCGGCTTGCATGCGGTATAGCGTGTGATAAATACCTTTTTGTGCCATTAGTTCGGCGTGCGTACCGCATTCCGGCATCTTGCCGTGATCGATGACCACCAGTTTATCCGCATTGCGCAGTGTGGACAGGCGATGTGCGATCATAATGGTAGTACGCCCGCGCGATAAACGGTTAAGCGCTTCGTGTATCTGCCGTTCGGTTTCGGTGTCCATTGCCGAGGTGGCTTCATCCAAAATGAGGATGCGTGGATCACGTAAAACCGCACGGGCAATTGAGATGCGTTGCCGTTCACCGCCCGACAAAGTTTTGTAACCGGTGCCAACCATGGTGTGATATCCTTCCGAAAGCTCCATAATAAAACTGTGAGCGCCGGCGATGCGTGCGGCTGTCAGCACTTCTTCGTGCGTGGCATTCGGCCGCGCGTAACGGATATTATCCAGTATCGTACCGGTAAAAATGTAAGTTTCCTGTGATACGATCGCCACTTGACGTCGTAGTGATTCAAACGATATGTTGCGAATGTCTA
>JAZOQQ010000233.1:0-3969 GCA_045656165.1 Acutalibacteraceae bacterium | reverse complement strand
GCTTGGTGGAACGCACGCATATTCAGACGGTGGACGGCAAGCCGCAGTTCAGCGAAGACGACGGCAAAACGTGGGAACCGTTGCCTGAAGGTTGCGCGGTTTCGATGAACGCATGGGCGTTCCCTGCCGATATGATCAACCTTTTAGAAGAACGCTTCAAGGTGTTTTTGGATACCACGGCAAAGGCGAATCCGATTAAATCGGAATTCTATTTGCCGTTGACCGTCAACGATATGATGATCGATGGTGTTGCTGAAACCACCGTGTTACATAGCAGCGACCGTTGGTACGGCATGACTTATGCCGCTGACAAGGCCGATGTACAACAGGCCATTGCCGCTATGACCGAGCAGGGCACGTATCCTGCCGAAATGTAAGGAGAACGATCATGACCATAGTCGAAATTGCCAAACAATTTGCGCTGGACCGCGAACCAGTGTCCGCTGAGCCGTACGGCTGCGGTCACATTAACGACACGTATTGTGTGTATGCGGCCGACAAACGGTATATTCTGCAACGCATTAACCACAATATTTTTCCCAACGTTGCGGGGTTGATGGGGAATATTCAGCGCGTGACTGAGACGATTCGCCAAAAAGTGGTAGAAGCAGGCGGTAATCCCGAACGCGAATGTTTGCAAATCATCCCGACCAACGATGGCCAGCCGTATTTGGAGGTCGAAGGCAACTATTATCGCATGTACGTGTTTGTCGAACAAACGCTGTCGTTGCAAAAGGTGGAAAATCCCATTCACTTCTATTATTCGGCGGTGGCTTTTGGTCAGTTCCAGCGTCGCTTGGCGGATTTCCCCGCCGAAACGCTGTGCGAAGTAATTCCGAACTTCCACAACACCGCCAGCCGTTATCGTGATTTTGAGGCGGCTGTGGCGGCCGACAAGATGGGGCGCGCTGCTTCCGTTGCAGAAGAGATCGCGTTTGTGCGCGCCCGCAAAGCGGATACAGAAGTGTTGGTGAATTTGTTGGCGAGCGGTGAACTGCCGCTTCGCGTGACACACAACGATACGAAACTTAACAATGTGTTGCTGGATGAAGCGACCGGTAAGCCGATGGCGGTAATTGATTTGGATACCGTTATGCCCGGTTCGGCGCTGTACGATTTTGGTGACAGCATTCGTTTTGGCACGAATCCGGCGGCGGAAGACGAAAAGGATCTTACGAAAGTCTTCTGCGACGTGAGTTTGTTTGAACAATACACCAAAGGTTTCTTAGAAGCGTGTGGCGAGAGTTTGACCGCGAAGGAAAAAGAGTTGCTACCGTTTAGCGGCTATTTGATGACGTTGGAGTGCGGTATGCGGTTCTTGGCGGACTACTTAAACGGCGATACGTATTTTAAAATTCATTATCCCGAACAGAACCTCGATCGTTGCCACACTCAGTTTAAGCAAGCGGCGGATATTCAAGGAAAAATGGCTGAACTTTCCGCTATTGTTGCGAAATACGATAACTAACCACCGATCCGCCTGCGCGTTTTTGCGCGGGCGGATTTTTAAAAATATTGACAACATAAAAAGTGTATGGTATAGTCGAATTATCGAGATAGAGGTGCGGTGTGCATCAGTAGCGCGACAACAGCCGTGGGGACGGCCGCGTGAAAGGGTCCGCCGCCGAAGTGCCGAACGGGATTCCCCATGCTGTCGGTGCTGGTTGCCTGCAAAATATGTAGTCAACTGTCACGAAAGTGGAGCGCTATCAACGAGCATGAGAAGGAATATTATACAGTATTCAAATCGTGATCGAGCTCTACGTGACGCTCGGTCGCGATTTTAATTTTAGGGAGGGATTCTCATGCGTATTATCAAAAGGCCCCGTTGGGTTACGGTTTCCCTGGTATGTCTGATTGTGTTTCTTGTTACGACGTTCGCCATGTCGGTTTCGGCGAGTGGTGAACAGAACGCGGAAGCGGTGCCGAACAGCGACTATGTGTTTACGGCGCTCAACAGCGATGGCGATGAAACAGAGTTTGACCTTAACGACGGCGAGTCTGCACAAGAATTTGTGGAGGCGTATGCTGAAAACTTAAACACCGATAAGGCGTTTAAAACGCACTTGGACATTGCGCTTGCGAAAGTGCGCGAATCGGTCGGGCAATACGCTACGGTGTGGGCACTGTTGCCACCGTTGATTGCCATTGTACTGGCGTTGATTACCAAAGAGGTGTATTCCTCGCTGTTTGTCGGCATTTTGGCAGGCGGTTTGATTTATTCTAACTTTAACTTTGAAGGCACCGTCGTACACGTTATCAGCGACGGCTTTGTTGCCAGTTTGGCCGATGAGTACAACGTGGGTATTTTGTTGTTCCTCGTCATGCTTGGTGCTTTGGTTGCCATGATGAACAAAGCCGGCGGTTCGGCGGCGTTCGGACGATGGGCGACCAAACATATTAAGAGCCGTGTCGGCGCACAACTTGCTACCATCGCGCTTGGCGTGTTGATTTTTGTGGACGATTATTTCAACTGTTTAACGGTTGGTTCGGTCATGCGTCCGGTAACCGATACGCAGAAGATCTCGCGCGCAAAACTGGCGTATCTTATTGATGCGACGGCGGCACCGATTTGCATTATCGCTCCGATCTCGTCGTGGGCGGCGGCTGTTTCCGGCTTTGCGGCGAGCAGTGGTGCGGAAAACGGTATGGCGCTTTTTATCAATGCGATCCCGTATAACTTCTACGCCTTGTTGACCATCGCCATGATGATCTTTTTGGCGGTGACGCAGACGGATTTTGGCTCGATGAAAAAACACGAGGACAATGCCAAAAACGGGGATATTTTCACGGTGGAAGTGCAAGAGGCCGTGGAAAATATGCAGAGCAATCCTAACGGGCGCGTGTGGGATCTGGTCGTGCCGATTCTCTTCTTGGTGGCGGCCTGTATTGTCGGTATGATCTATTCCGGCGGATTCTTTACCGCGGGAGAAGACGGGTATATGAATTTTATTACCGCGTTCTCGGATTGTGATGCCTCGGTTGGCTTGGCGTACGGTTCGGTGGTAGCGCTGGTGCTTGCGGTTATCTATTTCTCGCTGCGCCGTGTAATCAGTTTTACAAACTGCATGGCATGCGTGCCGGAGGGCTTTAAACTGATGGTGCCTGCCATTATGATCTTAACCTGTGCATGGACGCTGAAAGCCATGACCGACAGTTTGGGCGCAAAAATCTTTATTTCGCAGATTGTGGAAAGCTCGGCAGGGTCGTTTGCGCTGTTCTTGCCGGCGATCATCTTCTTGATCGCGGTGGGTCTGTCGTTTGCGACGGGTACGTCGTGGGGTACGTTCGGCATCCTCATTCCGATCGTGCTCAGCGTATTTGGCGCAGCCGACGGTACGATTACGGTCATTGCCATTTCGGCGTGTATGGCCGGTGCGGTGTGCGGTGACCATTGCTCGCCGATCTCCGATACCACCATCATGGCTTCTGCCGGTGCACAGTGCAATCATATGGCACACGTATCCACGCAGTTGCCGTATGCGCTCTTGGTTGCCGGAGTGTCGTTTATCGGTTACGTGCTGTGCGGATTTGTGCAAAGCGCGTGGGTGGTTTTACCGATTTGTGTCGTGTTGCTGTTCGGTATATTGTTGGTAATTCGCGCTGTCCAAAAGAAAACAGCATAAAAATAACTGCCCTGTCGGATGACAGGGCAGTTTCTTTTTTAGGGACGGTACCACGCACACGGGATATCGCCGTTTAGGGCGGCGATAATGGTTTCGGGATGGTCATCGGGCAGTTCCAAATAGGGACCTGCTTCCTGGATGTCCTCCAAATAGTGAGCATCGGAATTGAGCAGAATGGGTTTCTCGCCGATCTCTGTGTAACGTTTTTTTAGGGATGTAACATCGCCGTCTTTACTGATTTCTACTGCGGAAAAGCCGAGCGGCGGCAAATCACCGAGCGAGGCGGTGATGCTGTATGACGGACGGTCGATATGTGCGGGAAAAGCCGTACCGCCTAACGACC
>JAZOQQ010000232.1:0-7699 GCA_045656165.1 Acutalibacteraceae bacterium | reverse complement strand
GTCAAAACGCATACGATCGGGATTTACCAACTGACCGGCTTGCTCAACGTGCGTACCGAGGATCTTACGTAAAGCCGCTTGCAACAAGTGAGCGGCAGAGTGGTTGCGCATAACGTTACGGCGTGCATCGGCATCAACCGCAGCATTCACGGCGTTACCAACATTCAAAGTACCTTCCAACAACGTACCGTTGTGCAAGACAACACCGGCGGCATTTTTCTGCGTACCGGACACAACAAAACGAGCGCCGTCCGATTCGATCACGCCGGTATCACCGACCTGACCGCCGCTTTCACCGTAAAACGAGGTGGTATCCAGTACCAAGGTAGCACTCTCACCTGCGGCAAGCGTTTCTGTCAGCTCGTTACCGCTGACAATTGCCGTGATGGTCGCCGACGTTGTCAACGTATCGTAACCGACAAACGTGGTTGCAGACAGCTGTTCGGTAACGCTGGCATCACCTTTCCAAGCATCCGCACCCGCATCTTTGCGAGCGGCACGGGCACGAGCACGCTGTTCGGCCATACGTTCCGTAAAGCGCGCTTCATCTACCGTCATACCCTTTTCTTCCAAAATATCTTTGGTGAGATCAATCGGGAAACCATAAGTATCGTACAGTTTAAACGCATCATCACCGGACAGCACACCGCCTTTCGTATCGGCGAGCATACTTTCCAGCAAAGACAAACCGCTGTCGATCGTCTTTTCAAATGCTTCTTCTTCGTTACGAATAACCTTGGTAATGAAATCTTGTTTCTCTTTGAGTTCGGGATACGCCGACAGGTTTTCGGTAATCACAGTTTCGCACACTTCGTACAAGAATGGACGATGAATGCCGAGCAAACGGCCGTGGCGAGCCGCGCGGCGCAACAAACGACGCAACACGTAACCGCGACCTTCATTAGACGGCATAACACTATCGCCCACCATAAACGTCGTGGAACGAATATGGTCAGTAATCACGCGCAACGACACGTCGGTACGATCGCTTTGACCATACTGCACGCCTGCAATGCGACTGATATGTTTCATGATATTCTGCACGGTATCCACTTCAAACAGGTTATTAACACCCTGCATAATGCATGCCAAGCGCTCCAGACCCATACCGGTATCGATATTGGGGTGATCGAGCGGCGTGTAATTGCCGTTACCATCGTTGTCGAATTGTGTGAACACGTTGTTCCAAAATTCCATAAAACGATCACATTCGCAACCGACACCGCAATCCGGCGAACCACAGCCGTATTCCTCACCGCGGTCATAATACAATTCCGAGCACGGACCACAAGGTCCGGAACCATGCTCCCAGAAGTTATCGGCTTTACCAAGACGCACGATGCGATCCGGCGAGACACCGACTTCTTTCGTCCAAATATCAAACGCTTCATCGTCGTTTTCGTAAATCGAAATCCAAATGCGGTCGATCGGCAATTCCAAAACTTTCGTACAAAACTCCCATGCCCAAGCCGTCGCTTCGTGTTTAAAATAGTCACCGAAACTGAAGTTGCCGAGCATTTCAAAATATGTACCGTGGCGCGCCGTTTTACCGACCGATTCAATATCGGGCGTACGAATGCACTTTTGACACGTCGTGACACGTTTGCGAGGCGGCGTAACTTCGCCCGTAAAATATTTTTTCATCGGTGCCATGCCGGAATTGATCAATAACAGCGAGGCATCGTTTTTCGGAACCAGCGAGAAACTGGGCAAACGCAAGTGCCCCTTGCTTTCAAAAAAGCTTAAGTACTTTTCACGCAGTTCGTTGAGTCCGGTCCATTTCATAACAAAGACTTCCTTTCAAAAAAAATAATCTCCGCCCCATGCTTGGGACGGAGATCTTCCGTGGTACCACCCAAATTGCGTGCCAAAAGGCCACGCCACTCGAACCCTTTAACGCAGGAATACGCCGTCGTCTCCGACGGAACTCCGAGGTGGCCCCCGTTCCGCAACAAGTCAACCTCACAGCCCGTTTACACGGAGTCGACCTCTCTGATATGTTGCAACCAAACGGTTCTCCTCATCACAGTTGATTACGGCATTCAGTATACGACATTTGCCTGCTTTTGTCAAGCGATTAATTGCGAACATAACCCATACGATACAGTTGATCACATAAGGCAGAAAATACCGATGCCGTTCCCTCTCCCGTCCGCCCGCTATCCTCAGCCAAAACCGTAATCACGTATTGCGGATTGTTCGCCGGATAAAAACCGGTAAACCAACTTTGTACCATAGTTCCACCACCATCGACAGACCATCCGGTCTCGGCGGTCCCTGTCTTTCCGCCTGCGCCCAAAAACTTCGGTTTAGCCGCCTTTCCGGATCCTTCCTCCACAACACCGACCATCATATCGCGTATCGTGGCCGCTGTTTGAGAAGAGCAAACGTAAGTCGCCGCTTGCCGCGGCTCTTCCGTAAGATTACCGGCCGCATCCACACTTCCGTAATACAAGTTAGGCCGACAATAACTTCCACCATTGACCACAGACGCCGTCATTTGCGCCACATGAATTGGTGAAGCCAATAAATCGCCTTGTCCAAACGAAAGATTCGCCAATACCGTTTGCTGTTGTAAGGCCTGATCAGTTGGCATAACCGCGGCAGACGTTGTATAACCACTCGCCAAAGCAATGCGGCTGTCAAACCCCAACACAGAAGCGTATCGATACAAGGGCGAACCGCCTGTTTGCGCCATCAAGCGGATGAAATACGGGTTGCAAGATTGTAAAAATCCACCTCGCATATCCAAAGGGCCGTGTCCTAAGACGTAATGACATTTTATACGATTCTCACCTACGGTTTCAGCGCCCGTACAGGTGTGTGTAAAAGAAGGCGGAACGCCGTTTTCAAGCGCCGTCATAACCGATACTGTTTTAAAAACAGAACCACAATTATAAGACGCCAATGTGCGGTTAAACAAAGGGGCATCATCACGATTCAGATAATCTGACAAACGCGTCGGTTCAAAATCCGGGAAACTGGCCAATGCCAAAATATCACCGCTCGCCGGATCCATTACCACCACAGCGCCCTTGCTGATGGATTTTCCGGCAATAACCTCCACCATATTTTGCATTTCGGAGTCTAACGTCAACGCCACACCGGCGTCAGCACGATATAAGGTATTGGCTACCTGTGTGTCACCGCCCGGCAGTACGCTTCCTTTTCCGTCTACACGATACGTAACGGTAAGCGCTCCCGATGCCTCTCTTAAAACCTCATCAAACGCCTCTTCAATGCCGCAAGCACCGTTGATGCCGTTATCTTGCAAATAACCGATGGTATGCGCCGCCAATTGCGACGATGAATATCGCTCTACCGTTAAAAATTGACGAATACCGTTGGCAATCGGGAATGGCGAATTTGAAGTTAACACCAATGGTTTACCGTTTTGCAACTGCTCGTTAATACGATGGAATTCTGCAGGTTCTAATGAATCCGATAGTGCAGTAAGCGCTTGCGGTGTAGCAATAATAGAAGCGGCATAACGAGTGGTCGCGTTTGTCAGTTTGTGCAAATGGCGATCATAGACAGTACCGCGAGCCGATGCGACGGTGATAGTAACGGTAGAATCGGTTCCTGTAGTTTCCAAAACCTCTTTTCGGGATAGTTGCATGAGTTTTACAACAATACCACTCATGGCAAACAGAATAGCTACCAGTAAAGCGACTGTACGCTTTTGCATAAAAGCCCCCCCTTAATACGAGGAGTATACCCGTATTAAAGGGGGGTTCATACAGTTTAAGTCAGTTTTTTTCGCAAATAACTACCGGTCGGCAACGGCTTTTCAAATGGAATTTGCAAAGTCATCGTCGGATGCGGTGCCGAATCAATCGCTTCTCCCTCGCCGTTATAAAGTGCCGTTACGTTGAGGGGCATGGGCGGTTCACCGGGGATCAACACCTCCAACACATCATCGCAAAAGAAACGATTGCGTTGGCTGAGCAAAAGCCGTCCATCCGCATATCCCGTCACCACAGCAACCGCTTGATATTCACGAATGTAACCGCCACTTTTCGTATTTTGCGACGGATCACCGAAATAAAAACCTGTACCATAAGGACGGTGACTAACCTTGTAAGGTTCTGCCAACATCCATTCATCCGGAACATAGCCATCATCAAAACCGTTGGCACGATAACCATTCATTGCCATACGATAGGCATGCGTAACACCCGCCACGTAATACGCCGCTTTGGCACGGCCTTCAATTTTAAACGAGGAAATGCCCGCGCGGTGCAGTTGCGGCAAATATTCGATCATGCAAAGGTCATTGGCATTAAATAGAAACGTACCGTTTTCTTCTTGATCCACCGTAATCGGTCGGTTTGGGCGGTTGGGTTCTATCAATTCGTATTTCCATCGACAGGGCTGTGCACAGTCGCCGTGGTTACCATCACGGCCCGTCAAATAGGAAGAAAGTAAGCATCGGCCGGAATACGACATACACATGGCGCCGTGAACGAAGGTCTCCAATTCCAATGCAGGCGATGTGTGCGCACGAATATCCGCTATTTCTTCTAAAGACAGTTCACGAGCCAGTACAACACGAGATGCACCCATATCGTGTAGCATGGCCGCGGTTTCATAGTTGACGACACCCAGTTGAGTTGACACGTGTAACGCACAATGCGGCGCATAACGCTGCGCCAATCGCATGGTGCCTAAATCTGCCACGATCAAAGCATCGACACGCAACTCGTCTAAATAAGAGAAGTACGCAGGCAACTCTTGCATCTCGTGGTTTCGCGGCAAAATGTTGCAAGTAACGTATACGGATCTTCCCATGGCATGACAACGTTCTACCGCCGCTTGTAATCCCTCATCATCAAAGTTAGACGGTGCGCTGCGCATGCCGAACTGTTTGCCGGCCAAATACACGGCATCGGCACCGTATAAGAGTGCCGCTTCCAAACGTTCGGCATCACCTGCAGGAGCGAGTAATTCTGCTAACTTATCCATACATACCGATCCCGTAGCGACGACAAACGGCAACATGTTGCTCGTAAGTTTTGGAGAAGTACGTGATGCCGGTATCATAATCGGTCGCGAAATAATAGCAATCCTGAACCGAGGCCTCTTCAGATGGTATCAACACCGCTTTAATGGCATCCATACCCGGATTATTGATCGGGCCAACCGGCAGGCCATCTTTAACATACGTATCGTAATGTACCGTGGCCGATGCCGCCAAGGATTTATTGCTTAACCGCTCAATGTAGTCGCCTGTGGAGTCACATTGAAGTTTCGGGAAGGATCCTTTGTTTTGAATACGGTTATCCAGTACACGTGCTACCTTCTGCATGTCGCTGCGCGATGCGGCTTCGCCCTGTACAACGGATGCTAAAATAATCAGTTCGTCCATTGACATATCCCGCGCACTCATCGCGGAACGTACCGTCGTATCCAAACGAGAGGCAAAGTTATCAAGGAAACGACGTACAACCGCCTCACCGGAGGAGTTTTCGTAGAACTGGTAAGTATCCGGGAACAAAAATCCTTCAAGTTTATATACACGCTTATCGTAACCACTCGCCTCTTGCGCCTCACGTAAGAAATCATACTCATTGCTGTAATCCACCTCGGTCACAGCTCGGTAAAATTCCTTGGCACTACAGACTTTCTTCTCTTCCAGCCGCTTGGCAATTTTCTCAATCGTAAAGCCCTCAGGAATGGTGACCGTTAAAGTGTCACTGGGCTTCGTTGCTTGCAAATTCTCAATAAGCAATTTATAGCCCATATTGGGTGCTAAATCAAATTCACCGGGTTGCCATTTGGCATCTGCACCGTTGAGTTTGACGTAAACGCGGAAAATAAACGGATACTGTACCATTTTATTTTCTTTGAGAAGTTCCGTCACCTTTTCAGTAGTGGCGCCTTCCGGAATGGCAATCAGTTCTGTACGACTGATACGACCAAGTCCGGTATAATCCAAAAATGTCACCGTGATGGCAACCGCCAGCATGACGGCACTCATTAAAATACCCACAGCGTACACAACCGCCTTAAGGCAACCGACACTTTGTTCATCCTGTTTACTCATGCGTCTTTTTGGCTTATGTACATTTGATTCGACAGGTGCCGTCGGTGCGTCGTCTACACGAATGGTTTCCTCACGTACGATCGGTTCGGTTTCCACCGCTTCACCATATTCGGAATCCAAATCCAAATGCAATTCAAAAACTGGTTTTTTGGCAATTTCCACTTCCGGTTCTTCAATTTCGGGCGTGTTTTTTTTGGCACTATTCTGCAATTCATCCAGATAAGCGTCTAAGTCGTAGTTTTTGTTTTCGTCTGACATGATACTGCCTCCTTTGGGCCGATTTAAACCGATTACCGTAATCCGGTTCGACGAATATACTTTTCAGTTACTAAGAGCTGTGCCGGTCTATCAAAACGACCATGAGGCAGACGGCGCCGCACACACGCACTGTAACAAATACCGATCATATGACCGTTGAAATTGGCTAAAAAGCGATCGTAATACCCTTTTCCGTATCCCAAGCGATACCCCATAAAGTCATAGGAAAAAGCGGGAATCAGACACATGGCATGTGAAAAATCTGTCACTAGATTTTCTGCTTCCGGTCGCGGCTCTTGCACACCGAAACTGCCCGGTTCCAGTTCGTCCAGAGAACGGATATAGTAAAATTCCATATTGCGTGTCCCCGGCACACAGCGCGGTACCGCCACACGTTTTCCGTCTTCCAATGCGCGACGGATAATGCGGTGAGTATCCACTTCTATGGGGGTTGACACATACACTAAAAGTTGGCGGCTGGCGCGGTATTGCCAAAGCTTTCGTACCGTTTGTGCGATCCGCTCATCCGCCTCCTCTCTTTCAGTCGGCTCCATAGATTCACGGATAGAACGGAACTGCTCGCGCAAACGCGTTTTCAGTCGCCGAATATCCTCTATCGGCATTGCATGGCCTCTCCTATCTCACGTGCTTTTTGCGGCGATACCAACCGTGCCACGACATGGAGTGCAAACTCAACCGTCACACCGGCTCCTTTCGCCGTAATGCAACCGCCATCCGCTACGACAGGTTCACCCGTCGGCCTTGCACCGAGCAATTGATCCTCGTAGCCGGGATAGCAAGTAGCAGATTTCCCGTTTAAAACACCCAATTCACCCAACACGGACGGCGCCGCGCATATCGCACACACCAGTATCCCAATATCATGCGCTTGGGTTACCGTTTCACGTACAATCGGCGAAGCCGCTAAATTTGTTGTACCGGGTAAGCCACCCGGCAAGACAACCGCTTGGATGTCGTCGCCTATAAATTGAAACCGGTCGTCGGCGAGATCGGCCATCACGGTAATACCGTGTGCCCCGACAACGGTTGTTCCGCCGATGCCAACCGTCTGTACCGTTAAACCGGCACGGCGTAAAATATCAACCGTGGCTAACGCTTCGATCTCTTCAAAGCCGTTCGCTAAAAAAACCACTACCATGTTTGACACCTCAATCCATTGCAATTCCCATGTACCCAAGCGAGGGAACCGTTACACCGTCGTGCAACGGACAAACCATTCCAAAACAAGTTCCGTTCGGCGCAGGCAGTCGCGCGGTATATGCGTTCACACCACAATGCGAAGCCAATGCCGCACAAGCCGATTCCTCTTCTCCACGGTGTATTTTGTTTTTATCCACCTGAAATTCCGGCAATTTGAAATCCAATACCTTTTGA
>JAZOQQ010000231.1:0-6924 GCA_045656165.1 Acutalibacteraceae bacterium | reverse complement strand
TGCAAGACTTGTGTCGATCTTAAAAAACAAGGGATCCTGTTCACAACCGTGAACGGGATTTTTGGTGCCGATACCCCAAATGGAACCGGCCTGAAAATTTGATTTTCTTGATTTGATTATTTATTTTTGAGTTTTTTGTTTTGATATATCAATCCAACTAAATTATAAATCACATAACAAATGATAGATAAAAAACAAAAACTAAAAAACACCATATAGAAAAAATTATAATCTTCTAAAAACTTTTCTATATTAATTACAGCAGCGATAACTAATGGTGCGAACAAAAGAAAGAAAAAAATAATCCCCCAAACAACTTTTTTGAAAAGATAATGTTGTAAAATAATATCTCTATTATTTAATTGTTCTGTTAGTTCTGCTTGTTTTGTAATTCTGAACACACTTGTTCCACCCAAGCCATCTAAAAGTGTACCTCTTATTTCATTGCCATTGAATTTTTGAACTAATGTGTTTTCGATCAAATTCATATTCAGTTTTTCTCTCGCAATAGAATAAGTCAAAAAATACTGCACCGTTTTTGGTTTTGATTTAACAAATTCAAAACAACGGAAACCTTTTATTTTATCTAATCTCCAACCATTTTCTTCTAAAGAAGTAAGTTGTTTTTCTATTTCTTCAAATTTCCATACTGGTTGAAAAAATCTTTTCTTCATTTTATCAGCGCCTTGGGTTATTTATTAAATTTACTTTTTGCTGTGTTTATTGAAGTGACAAGTAACTTCTTTACCTCAATACATTTATCTAAAATATCGTTATTGCCATAATATCCACTTTCAATTAAAAGTTCAAGCCAATACTCACTTTCGGAACATTCTTTAAGTGCAATTTGCAGCTTGGCAATAAAATCGGCAGTTCCGTGTCCGTAAAATGCCTCACGGATATTTGCCCCGACACTTGTGCCACTACGAATAAGCTGGTTTGTGAGAGCGCTTTCCTTTTTAGTTTGTTTTACATAATTACAAACTTTTATAATTTGTAAGGCAAATTCTTTAGATTTTATAATTAACGGACTATCAGCCATAATATTACCGCCTTTCTTACCACAATTATACCACTATAAAACAAAAAGAGCAAGGCAGGGCCTTGCACAAATACTTATTACCTATTACTTCTTACTTATTACCTTCCAAAAATCCCGTGGAAGACTTTATTTGAAGTAAGAGTGAAGAGGTAAGAAGTAAGAAGTAAAAATCCCGCCCACTTTCGTGAACGGGATTTTTGGTGCCGCTGACCGGACTTGAACCGGTACGGAGTCGCCCCCGAGGGATTTTAAGTCCCTTGTGTCTGCCTATTCCACCACAGCGGCGTGCATGGATTATCATACGGGATTTTTCGCAAAAAGTCAAGGGGTTCTTTGGATTTCTTGTGTTTCGTATCAACGATTGGCTTTCAGCGAGGCAAACAAGCGCGTATTACGACGTTTGACCGCCGAAATAATGCGGCCCTCCCAGTAGGTCAACGTGGCATTCTGCCAACGGATGGGGATGAGCATGAGTTTCATCATCAGCGATCGCGGTTGTGCAACCGACAACAGTTCTTTGACGCGCGGTGCACGGATGATGCGCGCAATCTCGGCGCGTTTTTCTTTTGGGGATAAGGTACAGCCGCGGTTGGTGATGTTTTCAATGCAACCGACGACGCGTTCAATATAACGGCGTGCCAAAAATTCGCGTGTCGGCGCGTTGTCTACGCCCCAGTAGCGATACAGCGCTACCATCCATTCGTGTTCTTCTTCGCGCTTTTCATACATATCGGCACGGTATTTGGCGGTTTCGCTTTCGGCGCGGGCACGCATAAAGTGATAGTATTTTTGATCGGATACCACCACGCGTTCCACGTCGCGTAAAACGCTGAGGTTAAAGGGGAAATCATCCCAGAACATTTGCGGAAAACGCAGATTGTTATCTAAAATATAGCGTGCCTCGTACAGTTTGTTCCACGGGGTATACAGCAAGTTGCGATCAAACAAACGATAGGCGTTTTCGCGGAATTCCTGCTTGGTGGAAAAGACCTGCGACGGCTCAGCATTTTCCTGCGTGACGTAGGCGGTATCGCTGTAATACGTATCGATGTAATAACCGGTCACCACAACTTGCGCCTCGTGTTGCTCCGCCAACGTGACCATATCGGCCAGCATGTTGGGTTCTGCCCAGTCGTCCGCATCCATAAAATAGAAATACTTGCCGTGGGCTTGTTCAATCGCCACGTTGCGCGCGGAGGGGGCGCCGCCATTTTCTTTGTGAATAACGATCAAGCGAGGGTCGTTGGCGGCGTATTCGTCACAGATCGCACCACTGCGGTCGGGCGAACCGTCGTCCACCAAAAAGCATTCCCAGTCGGCGAGTGTTTGCGCCTGCAGACTTTCAATGGCTTTTCCGATATACTGTTCTACGCCGTAGATCGGCACAATGACGGAAACCGTCGGTTGCTGGTTTGCCATAGATTTGCTCCTTAAAACAACGTGTCGGTCAAGGATAGGGCGGATTCAATGACCTTGTCCATATCGTAATAGCGGTATTCCGCCAAGCGACCGCCGAACAGAGTGTTGGGTTCGGTTTTTGCTAAAGCGGCGTACTGCGCGTAAACGGCTTGGTTGTGATCGTCGTTGACGGGGTAGTAAGGTTCCATACCATCTTCCCACGCGGTAGAATATTCCCGCGTGACGACAGTTTTCGGACCGGTGCCAAAGGCAAAATGTTTGTGCTCAATGACACGGGTATAGGGCGTTTCACGGTCGGTATAATTGATAACGGCGACGCCTTGATAGTTGTCGGTATCCAGCACGTCCGTTTCAAAGCGGACGGTGCGGTATTCCAGTTTGCCGAAACGGTAGTTGAAATACGCATCAATTGCGCCGGTGTACACCACGGTATCCGCCATGGCACGCAGACGGTCACGGTCGTTCAAAAAATCAACGCCCGTTTGTACGTCAACCCCTTGTAACAGGCGCTCGATGAGGGCGTTGTAGCCCTCAATGGGGATGCCTTGGTAGCGATCGTTAAAATAGTTGTTATCGTAGGTGAAGCGCACCGGCAAACGTTTGATGATAAACGGCGGCAGAGCGGTACAGGGGCGACCCCATTGTTTTTCGGTGTAGCCCTTGATGAGTTTTTCGTAAATATCGCGGCCGACCAAGCGGATGGCTTGTTCTTCCAGGTTTTGCGGTTCACCGTTGATCTCGGCGCATTGACGGCGGATGATCGCCTGCGCTTCGGCAGGGGTGCGCACCCCCCACATGGCGTGGAAGGTGTTCATGTTAAAGGGTAGATTATACCGCTCACCCTGATAATCGGCGAGAGGAGAGTTGGTAAAGCGATTGAATTCGCACAGCGCCGTGACATAGTTCCAAACGCGGGTATTGTCGGTGTGGAAAATATGGGCGCCGTACCGATGCACGACGATGTCTTCAACCGTTTCGCAACGAACATTACCGCCGATGTGATCGCGCTTTTCCACTACCAAGCAGGATTTACCCGCTTTGGTGGCCTCATGCGCGAAGACGGCGCCGAACAGACCGCTGCCGACGATCAGGTAATCGTAGTGTTTGTTCACATTAGCACCTCATCCGAAAAATAAACTTTTATCGGGGAAATTCGGTTCACAGGTGATGTTCAGCCCCATTTTGCGCAGGGTGGATTCATCGCCCGAATGTAACAACTGGGTAGAGTGCAAGTCACAGCCGCGAAGCAAGGGCAGTTTGGAAACGGCCATGGCGGCGGTATCGTCAGATGCGGCGCAGATATACAGCGCGGTGAGCACGTCGTCCGCCTTGAGAACGCTGGAACTGCTCTTGAGCAATTCGGTTTTGAGTTTCATAACCGGTTCGAGGACCTGCGGGCTCATCAGCAATACGGATTTCGGAATGTCGGCCATGACTTTAATGGCGTTAAGCACCGCACCGCTGCAAGCGCTCATGAGGCGTGTGGCTTTGCCGGTGATGATACGCCCGTCGGGCAACTGAATGGCTGCGGCGGGTGCGCCCGCGCAGGCCGCTTGCTTGGTAAGAGCAGGGGTGACGACCGGACGGTCTTCCGGTTTTAAGCCCTGTGACTGCATGATCATTTTGAGTTTATCTACTGTGGCGGCACGTTCGCGGCCTTGTTTTAAGTCGCACAAGCCCTTGTAGTAGCGGCGGATGATCTCCTGACGGCAGGCCTCCTCGCATACGTCGTTATCCACGATGGCGTAGCCCGCCATATTCACGCCCATGTCGGTGGGGCTGCAATAGAACTTATCGTTGCCGGTGATGCGCGTTAAGATGGTGCGCACGATGGGGAATGCTTCCACGTCGCGGTTATAGTTGACGGTGGTCTGACCGTATGCCTCAAGATGGAACGGGTCGATCATATTGACGTCTTGCAGGTCAGCGGTTGCCGCTTCGTATGCTAAGTTTACGGGATGCTTGAGCGGTAAGTTCCACACAGGGAAGGTTTCATATTTACCGTAACCCGCGACAATGCCGCGACGGTGTTCATGGTATACCTGTGATAAGCAGGTGGCAAGTTTGCCGCTACCGGGGCCGGGAGCGGTGACGACCACCAAGGGTTTGGTGGTGACGATATAGGGGTTGGAGCCAAAGCCGTCGTCGCTGACAATGTGGTCGACGTCCGATGGGTAGCCGGCAATGGGACGATGGATGTAGTGGGTGACACCGCGTGCTTGCAATTTGTTTGCAAAGGAGTCGGCGGCCGCTTGGCCGCTATATTGCGTGATGACAACGCTGTTGACCGAAATGCCCAGACCCGTTAACAGGGCGATCTGGCGCAACAGATCCATTTCATAACTGATACCAAGATCGGCGCGCACCTTGGTCTTCTCAATGTTGCCGGCGCTGATACAGAAGATGACCTCGACCTGATCGCCCATTTCGCACAGCAGGCGAATTTTAGCGTCGGGTTCAAAGCCGGGCAAAACGCGTGCGGCGTGATAATCGTCAAACAATTTACCGCCGAATTCCAGATATAATTTACCGTTGAAACGGGAAATGCGCTCAACAATGTGCGCTTTTTGCCGTTCCATATACAGTGCGTTGTCAAACCCCTTTTTCATAAGACCACTCCACTCCATTATTGCCTATAATCATATCAAAAATCCTGTCGATTTTCAAGAGGTATTTGTAAATCGGGTTAATGGGAATCACTTTGAGGTATACTACCGCTGAAAGAGGTGTGTAGGATATGGCGCTTATTGAATTGGAACAGGTAAGTAAAATTTATGATGGCGGCGAAAGCGTAAAGGCGCTTTGTGACGTATCGCTGAGCATTGATCGCGGCGAATTCGTGGCGGTGATCGGGCAATCGGGATCGGGAAAATCGACGCTGATGAATATTTTGGGGTGTTTGGATACACCGAGTAAGGGGGTTTACCGACTGGGCGGTATGGATATGAGCCGCGCGTCGGCGGCGTTGGGCGCACAGGTGCGGTCGCGGCGGATCGGGTTTATTTTTCAAGGATTTCATCTGATTCCATCGCTGACGGCGCTGGAAAACGTGGAATTACCGCTTGTGTATCGCGGAATGAGCCGCGAAGAGCGGCGCGAACGAGCGGTAGAGAGTTTGCGGCGCGTGGGGTTATGGGAACGTATGCGGCATCGTCCGAGTGAGTTGTCGGGCGGGCAGCAGCAACGGGTGGCGATTGCTCGTGCGTTGGCGGCAAAACCGCCGTTGATCCTGGCTGACGAGCCAACGGGGAATTTGGATAGCGCATCGGGTGCCGAGATCATGCGGATGTTGCATGAATTACATGGTGATGGGCACACGGTGGTACTCATTACTCACGATCCCGCGATCGCGGCGAGCGCCGAGAGGCGCATCGTGATCCGTGATGGGCAGGTGGTATCGTGAAGCGTTGGGGTACGGTTGTGTTAAGTTTTGTGGGGTCCTGTGTGCTGTTTGGGGCGATCTTTTCCGTTCCGTTTTGGAAACGATCGCCAAGCAATACGGTGGCCGCACCGCGTGAGGAGGGGGTGCGGCGATCGGCGTGGGTCGTGTTTCACGACAAGGATACCTTGACGGGACTGGTGCGGGTAGCCACCGACACGTCGGCTATGACGGTGGAAATCGTGGGGTATCCCGTCAACACCGAGGTGATCGACGGGGTGGAGATCACCAATGCACAAGTGTTATACGCCAAGCGTGGTGCCGATATTGTGCGGAAAATCGCAGATGACGAACTGCTTGTTTTGTCGGTGAGTGGTGCGGTATCGCTGATGGGACGTGTGTCGGGAAATTTGACGATCACGTTGCCGCAGGCGGTGGGAACGTTGCCGATGGGTGCCATGACGCTGACGCCGTTACAAGCCGCACAGGTGATGCGATATACGGATTGGGAACAGGGCGAAGTGGCGGCGGCACAGATGTATGCGACGCTGACGGCTGCTTTTTTACGAAGGGTATTGTGTGGGCAATATACGGCATTGGACGGATTTGGGTTCTTAACCGAAGTGTGCGACAGCCGCTTGCATATTATGCAGTTTGCGGCGGTGGAACAGGATTGGGAGGCGCTTCGCCAAACGGGTGAAGCGGTGCGAATTACCGATCGTGTGGCAGGTGGTGCAACGGTGGGCGTGGGCGAGCGACGGCGATACGTGTTAACCGAATAAAATAATAAAATCGACAAGGTCCAAGAGAACCTTGTCGATTTTTGGCTGGGCTGGATGGAGTTGAACCATCACGGCGTGAGTCAAAGTCACGTGTCCTACCGCTAGACTACAGCCCAGTATTTTCGCAGGGACACTTGAGAACAAGTGCCCCTGCTTATTTATGGGGTGGGAGATGGGATTCGAACCCACGATCTTCAGTGCCACAAACTGACGCGTTAGGCCAACTACGCTACACCCACCATATCTGGCGCGCCTGAAGGGACTCGAACCCCTGACCCTCTGCTTAGAAGGCAGATGCTCTA
>JAZOQQ010000230.1:0-2695 GCA_045656165.1 Acutalibacteraceae bacterium | reverse complement strand
AAGGAAAAGCAGCGCAGACATTGTCTGCGGTGCTTTTTTGTATGTGTTATGGATGGTAGAAAGGGCGGATGTGGGCATCCGCCCCTACGGAACATGCAACGGGACGGTAGGGAACGGGTTACACCCTCTGTGCTGAATCACATTTTTGAAAATATCTGTAGAAAAAGTTGCGTAAGTATGTTATAATTAGCCCAATATAAGTATATAAGTGAGGGTTTGGTTTGATAAAACAGTTAAAGAAAATTCGGCTTATCAATATTCTAATGTTGACGGTGGCGGGAATTGTGAACGCCACTGGCGTTACACTGTTTTTGATGCCGGTTAAACTGTATGACAGCGGTATTTCGGGAACGTCCATGTTGTTGGATCAGATAACGCCGGAGCACTTAACGTTATCACTCTTTTTATTGATACTCAACATTCCGATGTTTTTGTTTGGCTATAAAAAGCAAGGGTATCTCTTTACGGTTTATGCCATTTACGCCGTTGCGATTTACTCGCTGTTTGCCTGGCTTATTACCGATATTTTCCCTATTGATGTTAGTATCGCTTCCCCGCTTGCCGGAACAGATCTGTTGTTGTGTGCGTTGTTTGGTGGCGTGATATCCGGTGTCGGAAGCGGCTTAACAATTCGTTATGGCGGCGCGATGGATGGCGTTGAGGTCATGGCGGTTATTTTTGCAAAGCGGTTAGGCATCACTGTCGGCACCTTTGTGATGGCGTATAACGTGATTCTATATGTGATTTGTGGATTTGTTTTGAAGAGCTGGATTCTGCCGTTGTATTCAATTGTGACGTATGCCGCCGCCTTAAAAACCATTGACTTTATTGTTGAGGGTATGGATCGAGCGAAATGTGCCATCATCATAACCGAAGCGCCGGATGAAATATGCAAAGCGCTGAGTGATACCTTTGGCAGTGGCATGACAAAGCTTGAAGCCACGGGCGGGTATTCCAACCAAAACAAGACCATGATATATTTTGTTGTAAACCGCTATCAAGTGATACGGATGAAGGATATCGTTCATGAAATTGACCCGGTAGCATATATAACCATTAGCGAAGTTGCAGATGTTTTTTCCAATAACCATAATGATGCTTAAATCCCTATGGAATACGATCAAGAAAAGGAGTGCTTTTTGTTGAAAATACGCTTGTCTACTATCGCGAAAATCATTATTTCGATTGTAATCATTGGTGTTATGTACTGGGTAATGCTGCCGCCGCTCAACTGGCGGAGTGCGGATATGTGGTCGTTTATTGCATTGGCTATCGTTGTTTTCACGGTGGTTCATTTTGCGCACAATTTGTTGGAAGCCATTAAATCGGCACCGCCCAAATCCAAAAACCAAAATGTATTTCGTCATATTTGGGAACGCTTGAAAAGTTTGGGCCGCCCGATCAAAGTTGTCGGTGCGGTTTTGGTGTTGCTTTTTGTATTTAGCGTTATCGCGGACATATCCGGATGGGCTGTCTTTTCGGCGGAACGCTACGGTAAGTTATTGACCTATGAAAACGGCGATTTTAAGCAAAATATTACCGACGTGGTCAAGACCGAAAACGGCAAACTTAATATGGATGCGGTACCGGTGGTGGATCGTGACACCGCAACGCGCCTTTCGTTGCGCAAACTCGGTGAAATGAGCGACCTTGTATCACAATTTGAAGTGGATTCGGTATACAACACGCAAATCAATTACAAAGGTACGCCGACACGCGTATCGCCGCTGATCTACGGAGATTTCTTTAAATGGCTCAACAATCAGGCGGAAGGTATTCCTGCGTATATTACGGTAAATATGGAAACGCAGGAAACGTCGTTGGTTCGTCTGAAAGAGGGTATCAAATACAGTGAAAGCGAGCTGTTTTTCCGCGACCTTAACCGCCATTTACGTTTCCGCTATCCCACCAAGATATTTGATAACATCTCGTTCGAAATTGACGATAACGGCACCCCGTACTGGGTTGCTTCAACGGTAACCTATCGCATCGGCATTTGGAGCGGACGCGATATTGAGGGTGTTGTGTTGTGCAACGCCGTAACAGGTGACTGCGAATATTACGACATGGGCGCGGTGCCGCAATGGATCGATCAAGCGTACGATTCCGACATCATCATTGAACAACTCACGTATAACGGTGAATACGTTAATGGCTACTGGAACTCGTTGTTTGGGCAAAAGAATGTGTTGCAACCAACGGATGGTTATAACTACTTGGCAATGAACGACGACGTGTATTTGTATACCGGCATGACGAGCGTTTCCAGCGACGAATCCAACGTGGGTTTTGTGTTGGTGAACTTGCGTACCAAAGACACGGTCTTTTATGAATGTCCCGGTGCAGAAGAGTATTCGGCGATGGAATCCGCACAAGGCAAGGTACAGGAGAAAAACTATGTGGCAACCTTCCCGCTTCTCTTGAATGTGGGCGATCGTCCAACGTATTTTATGTCGCTCAAAGATAGCGCGGGATTGGTGAAAATGTACGCGTTTGTGGATGTACGCCAATACCAGATCGTTGGTACCGGTACGTCGGTGGAAGGCGCACTTGCTGCGTTTATGCAGGAGTTAGCCGACAACGACGAGGTGACGCCCGGCGGTGACGCTGATGCGACGCCGACCACCACGACGGTGACGGGCACGATTATGGATATTCGGTCGGCGGTAGTGGATTCGGTAACGCGGTATTATAT
>JAZOQQ010000229.1:0-6148 GCA_045656165.1 Acutalibacteraceae bacterium | reverse complement strand
CAGCTGAGCGTTACGGCATGAAAGGCGATCTGATCGCCGGTGCGAACATCGCCGGTTTCCAAAAGGTTGCCGATGCCATGATGGCACAAGGTATTGTCTAAGCAATAACGAAATATAAGCGAGCCAACGCTGTGCGTTGGCTCGCTTTTTTGCATCAAACAAAAAAAACGGCGACAACCGCAGTTGTCCCCGTTTAGCGTTTTACTTATTGTTCGTCTTCGCAGCAGTCGCAGCAATCGCAGTCTTCGTCAAAATCGAATTCCAAATTCTCACCGCATTTGGGGCATTCCACACTGCCGTCTAACAACGTTTCCTCGTCCACAGCGAATTCTTCACCGCAGTTGGGGCAAGTCACATCGTAGAACTCATCATCGCAATCGCAGCAATCGCAATCGCAATCACAATCGTCATCGTAAAACTCGGTTTCCAGTGCGTCCAGATCTTCATCAATCGTGTCGACCTGTTCGCCCATTTCTTCAACCGTTGCTTCCAGATCTTCCACGCTGATGGCAACATCCGCGAGAACATCCATAACTGCTTTCCAAATCTTGCCTTCTTTGGAATCGGCATCAACGCCCAAACCTTCCAGCAAACCTTTCAAATACGCCACTTTTTCAGTAATCGTCATGATCCAAAACCTCCTATTGTATCGTTGGGATTGATTACGCACGCTCCATGTACTCGCCCACGCGGGTGTCAACACGGATCATTTCGCCTTCGTCGATGAACAGCGGAACGCGGATCTCAGCACCGGTTTCCAACGTAGCGGGTTTGGTGGCATTGGTAGCCGTGTCGCCCTTGAAACCGGGATCGGTCTTGGTGACCTGAAGTTCCACAAAGTTCGGCGGTTCTACGCCAAAGACCTTGCCTTTGTAAGACATAACCTTGCAGGTCATGTTCTCTTTTACGAATTTAAAGTTATCCGACAAAATATCGCTGTTGAGCGGGATCATCTCATACGTTTCGAGATCCATGAAGTAGTACAGATCACCGTCATTGTAAGAGTATTCCATTTCCTTTCTCTCAACAAAAGCCGTCGGATATTTATCGCTGGGGTTAAAGGTGCGTTCCACCACCGTGCCGGCAATCACATTACGAATCTTGGTACGAACGAAAGCCGCGCCTTTGCCGGGTTTAACGTGTTGGAACTCTTCGATTTGATACACATTGCCGTCCATTTCAAACGTGACGCCGTTGCGAAAATCACCTGCAGAAACCATTTCATATTCCTCCATATAAACATACTACTGCTATTCTACCCTATCTTGTGCTTTTTTGCAAGTATTATTTAAAGAAAACACAATAAAAAAGCAGGTGGCGCGCGTCCACCCGCTTTTTTGTTTATTCTTCTTCGGCGGTATACGCTTCCATAATCTTCTTGGCAACAGCCATCGGCGCTTCTTCATAACGAGCAAAGCCGGTGGTGAAATAACCGCGGCCTTGTGTGGTAGAACGCAGCATTTTGGAATAATCCGCCATTTCCGCCATGGGTACTTCAGCGGAAACACAAGTCATGTCCGCTTCATCCGCGGGATTCATGCCAATAATTCGGCCACGGCGTTTATTGATATCACCCATGATGTCGCCCGTAGTATCATTGGGAACATACGCATACAAGGTGCTGATCGGTTCCAACAAAACCGGTGAGGCCTTGGCAATACCTTCTTTATACGCGATCGAAGCCGCCGTTTTAAACGCCATTTCGGACGAATCAACCGGATGGTATGAACCATCCACCAAGGTGGCTTTGACGCCCACCACAGGGAAACCTGCCAACACACCGCGTTTGGCGCTGTCACGCAAACCCTTTTCAACAGCCGGGAAATAGTTTTTCGGAACCGAACCGCCGAATACCGTTTCTTCAAAAATCAGTTCTTCGCTGTCGCACGGTTCAAACTCGATCCACACGTCACCAAACTGGCCGTGACCGCCCGACTGCTTCTTGTGTCGACCTTGTACTTTGACTTTTCCACGGATTGTCTCACGATACGGCACTTTGGGTTCTTTAAGAACAACGTCAACGCCGAATTTACTCTTTAACTTGGAAATGATCACATCCAAATGCTGCTCACCCAAGCCGGACAAAACCTGTTCACGGGTTTCGGCATTCAGTTCAAGCGAAATGGTCGGGTCTTCTTCTTTCAAGCGATTGAGACCTGCTACGATTTTTTCTTCGTCACCTTTATTTTGAGCATAAACGGCCATCGACAGCGACGGAGCTTCAAAGTTCACGCCGGGTAAAATAACAGGGCGAACGGGAGCGCATAACGTATCACCGGTACCGGTAACCGCCAACTTAGCCACTGCGCCAATATCACCGGCAACAACACACGGCACTTCTTCTTGGCGTTTACCGCGCACCATGAACAATTTGCCGAGTTTTTCGGTCGTACCGGTACGCATGTTGAGCAAGGTGGAATCCGGTGTCATTTTACCGCTGATCACTTTAAAGTACAATAACTTGCCGACAAAGGGGTCAACCACCGTTTTGAAAACGATCGCAACCGTTTGTGCCTGCTCGTTAACGGTGAGTTTCACCTCTTCGCCGTTTGGATCAACACCGGTCTCACCCGCGACGGTTTCCGCCCAAGGCGCTAACCACATCAAACCGTTCAACAACTGATCAATGCCTTCCAACGCCTGCGAGGAACCACAGTATACCGGACAAATTTCGCCACGACGAACGCCGGTCGCCAAACCCATGATTAGCTCATCCGGCGTAAAGTCGACGCCGGAAAAGTATTTCTCCATCAATTCTTCGCTGGTTTCGGCAACTGCTTCGTAAATAGCAGTACGCAAGCCGTCTAAACGGTGGCCCATGTCGGGTAAGTGGCACTCGGTCGCTTTACCGTTCTCGTATGTATACGCCTTGTATTCCAAAATATTGACGTAGCAAATCACTTTATGGTTCTCTACGTACGGCACAACCAAGGGACAAACCTTGGGACCGAATTTCGTCTTGAGTTCTTCAAATACTTTATAGAAATCGGCATGCTCGCTATCCAGTTTGTTAACAAACAGCAATTGGGCGATACCTTTTTTACCGGCAGCGTTGAGTGCCTTTTGTGCGCCGACAGTAACACCACTCTTACCCGATATCACCACAACCGCACTACCGGCCGCACGAATGCCTTCGCTCATGCCGCCGGCAAAGTCAAAAGAGCCGGGGGTGTCCAATATATTGATTTTCGTATCTTTCCATTCAACCGGTAACAAGGATAAAGAGACAGATGCCTTGCGTTTAATTTCTTCGGCATCAAAATCGCAAATGGTGTTGCCGTCAGCCACTTTGCCCAAACGATCGGTTAAACCGGCGGTAAAAGCAATCGCTTCCGCCAACGAGGTTTTACCGGAGCCGGCATGACCTGCAAGTGCGACGTTACGGATTTGTTTGGCAGTATACTGTTTCAATGGTGGACTCCCCTTTCAAGTTTGTCGGCAAAGCGAAAG
Organism: Acutalibacteraceae bacterium; assembly: GCA_045656165.1. Classification (GTDB taxonomy): domain Bacteria; phylum Bacillota; class Clostridia; order Oscillospirales; family Acutalibacteraceae; genus RGIG3009. The sequence continues at coordinate 2,698 of JAZOQQ010000229.1, read as the reverse complement.
CCGGACCGACAGAATCTAACAAAATGAGCAATAATACACAAAAACATTAAACGTGTACAATCGTTCTTTGATAATTATAACCTATAATTTTCGAGATTTCAACCGAAAATCATGTAAAAAATAAAAAAATCCCCTCTGCATAAAAGCAGAGGTGCGTTTTTTGGTAGAATTGACGAATTTTAGGTTTTGGCAACCATAACAGCAGCCACCGCAGCAACAACCGTTGCCACCAGTAAAAACTCAATGGCGAACAACGGTGCAATCAGCACGTTGCCGAAGAAAGCCATGTAAGCCGCTAAGGCAATTCCGAGGAAGCCGATCACCGATTGTAACACAGTAAACACGCGCGAACCGGTTGTTAAACGACGGCATTTTGCAAGAGCACCCAGCATATGTGCCGTATTCCCCGTTGACACGATTTCGGCATTTTCATAGTCAGAAACGCCGTCCACTAAACTTTCATACGAGCGGCCGGCAGGTGCGCCGAGTAATTCCACGTAGAAGCCGTTAAGGCCGAAAGTGGAGGCCAACAGCGATTCGGTAATATTCGGATCGCAAGTACGAACCAACAGCGTTGTGCGACGAGAGGTTAATGTGCACAACATTTTCTTAACGGCCGAGTCTGCAATGTAACTGATAACGAACATAGCGGATAATTCGCCCGCAATGGACAGGTATACCAACTGACGACCGTTTTTCGCGTAACGCTCTTCATAGTCTTTCGAAGGGATGTCAATACCGTGATTATCCAACAGTTTGCGGTTACCGATCAACACGCGGCGGCCGCTCACCCAACCGGAAAGGCCCATATCCTGTTCATACACCAACGTATCCACTTCGTGCAACATATCCACTTTGTTGAGGATCATGCGGCGGAAAACGTGTGACAGCGGACCGCCCGCACGCACAGAAACCGAAGCCGCATCCAAAATCGCTTCATCAATTCGCGTTCCCGAAAACGTCTTGATACCGTGCAACAATACACTGCTTTCAGGGAAAAGATCAATCGAATCCAACACAACCGCATGGGTAGCGCCGTATTTCTCTACCGCTTGTGCACCGATGATTGCAGCACCGCTCTTTTTCATATCCGAAGCGGACAAGGCCATGGACACACGCAAGAACACCAGCATTAACACGGGTGAAGCGATACAAACCATCGCACAGAACAGCGTAACTGCCAGTAGCCACGTGGTTAAACCGTTTAACAGCAAGAATACGACGGCGGCAACCAACGAGACGCCAAGGACCGTTGGCAAATACCAGCGCACTAACGCGTTGCCGCACATGGTGTCTTCTGCATTTTTTAAATAATCGGTCACAAATGCCGTTTTGCGGAAATAGGTAACGTGCGGTTCGCCCATGGCGACAGCCGGACGGCCGATTTCTTCCGCCAAATCCGCGTCCTCAATACACTTCGCCGCAAACAATTCACCATCGCCGGCAGCAAGTGAGAAGGTACGATACACGCGCTCGGTTTCCAGTTTATCGGCAAGTTGCATCAAAACAAGTGCCAAGCCGGTAACCGACGTAAATAAGGGCGTGGTGCCTTCCGCAATACCCGTCGTATTGAGAAATTGCAATCCGGTGTGTACCAGCGTAAATATGGCCGACAGCGCCACACCGCTTTCGATGGTTACTGATTTGCCAAACAAACGGGATAAACCGACACGCAAACGCGGCCAAGCCGAAACGATCATCACAATAAAGAAAATCAGATGAAGCACCAAATACGTGGTCGGTTGCATGGTGACGGCGGGCGAATAGAACGACACCAGCGCCATGATGAACAATATCAACTCCATGACCGCTGACACAAACAATGCCGTGCCGGTACTGCGTCTGGCCGCCTGCAATTTTTGACGGATCGCGCCGACGTTCGGGCGAGTCACCTGTTCGGTCTTCGGTTCTTCGATCGGTGCAGCCGCTTCTTCCAAAACAGGTTCGTCGCTTTCCGGTTCCTCCTGCTCGGCTTCCGCGCGTTCATGTTCTTCACGACGTTGCGAAAAATCTTGAATTTTCTCTTGGCGGATGCGTCGCAAGGTGTCTCCTTCTTGTTCTTCGGAGTCCTCTTCGTTATCAAAGCCCTCCAGCATCATTTGGGTGGCTTGCTCGTCGCCGTCGTCTTCATCGTCTTTATCGTCCAATACGCGCGTTTTCTGCGATACCGTTACCTCGCGCGTGACATCCATCTCGTCGTTCCCGTAAACCTTAATGTCCTCTTCGTCCTCGCTATCCAACAGGATAGGATCTTTTTCGACCGATTGAATCAACGTAGCGGATTCATCGTCCTGCGGAATATTCTTTTTACGTCTGCCGAATAAGCCGCGACGTTTCTTGTGATGCGCCGCTTTGCGCGGTTTATCCTCGACTTCCTTTTCGGCTTCCACAGTTGTAATCGTCGGGAACTCCGTGGTGTTAAGCGTTTCGCTGTCCATCACCGAATTTTCCGTTTCCATCAACGGTTCGGATCGATCTTTTTTCATCTTCGTTCACCCTATCTCTATCATTTCAGGCCAAGGCGCTGACGCGCCACTTCGTATACCATGATACCGCATGCAACAGATGCATTTAGAGAGTTGATCTTACCGCGCATGGGCAAAGACAAGATCTTGTCACATTCTTCTTTGACAAGTCTGGTCATGCCATGTCCTTCCGATCCGACGACCAACGCAACGCCGCCGCTTAAATCGGCTTG
>JAZOQQ010000228.1:0-4848 GCA_045656165.1 Acutalibacteraceae bacterium | reverse complement strand
CTACGGTATCGACATGGAAATTGCCTATTTGCTGGCACAAAAACTCGGTAAAGAACTGGTTATCTGCAACATGGACTTTGACGCTGTTTGCCTCAGCGTTGGCCAGCAGAAAGCGGACATCGCCATGGCGGGTCTGACCATCAAAGAAGATCGTAAACAATACGTTAACTTCTCTGATTCTTATTACACGGCTTCCCAGCGTATTATCGTGAAGGGCGACGACACCACGTTTGACGCCTGCGAAACGGTTGCAGATGTTGAAGCCATTCTCAAAACCTGCGGTAAAGATGTGAAGGTCGGCGTGCAAAACGGCACCACCGGTCAGTTCTATTGCGAAGGTGACGAAGATTGGGGCTTTGACGGTTACGGCTTCACTACTGTTGGCTACAAGAACGGTTCTTTGGCTGTTCAGGACATGATCAACGGCAACCTCAAATACGTTGTCATTGACTCCGCTCCGGCAACCTGCATTACCGCAGCGATCAACAAGATGGCCTAACTCTTATTGCATTATCAAACACTTTGCAAATACTTCACCGGAAACGGTGGAGTATTTGTGCTGTTAAAGGACTGTATGTATGGGTAATTTTGATATCAAATTTGAAGCATTTTATGAAGACTTTATCGTAAAAGGTGCTTATCATAAAATGCTGGATGGTTTGCAAAATACCTTGATTATTGCCGTGATGGGCTTGCTGATCGGTACAGTAATCGGTATTTTGTTCGCCGCGGTACGCGTAATGCCGAAATACAAATTAGTTACGCGCATTATGGATGGCGTTTGCAGCGTGTATGTATCCTTTTTCCGCGGAACGCCGATGGTGGTCCAGTTGCTGCTTTTCTATTACGTGTTATTGCCGCTCATGGGCGTAAAATTGGCGTCTGTTCCGGTAGCCGTGTTGGTGTTTGGCTTAAACAGCGGTGCCTACATTTCGGAAATTATGCGTGGCGGTATATTATCGGTAGATTCCGGTCAAATGGAAGGCGGCCGTGCAATGGGTCTTAGTTTTTCGGCAACCATGATCAAAATCGTGATTCCTCAAGCTATCAAGAATATTCTGCCAACCATGGGTAACGAGTTTATCACGTTGATCAAGGAAACGTCTATCGTCAGTTTCGTAGGCGCAACCGACTTGTATAAGGTGTTTAACGATATTGGCACCAACAACTACGAGTTTATGATTCCGTATTTGGCTATGGCGTTGATTTACATTGTACTGGTACTGTTGATTACCGTGGGCATTCGTCTGATGGAAAGGAGATTGAGAAAAAGTGATAAGAGTATGTAATCTCCACAAAAACTTCGGCGATTTAGAAGTGCTTAAAGGTATTGATTTGACGATCCAAAAAGGTGAAATCGTTGTTATTTTAGGTGCTTCCGGCAGCGGTAAAAGTACGTTACTTCGTTGCTTGAACTGCATGGAAGACCCCACGTCGGGCCAAGTGTTTTTCCACGATGTTGACATTGCGGATATGCGTGTGGATATCAACGTGCATCGTCAAAAGATGTGTATGGTTTTCCAACACTTCAATCTGTTCAATAACAAAACGGTATTGCAGAATTTAACGCTGGCCCCGATATATGTCGCTAAGAAAAAAGCGCGTGCGGCCAAACGCGCCAAATTCTTTGGTAAACCGTTTAATTTAGCTGATATTCGCTCTGCCAAGGAAATTGCGGCAACTGCTGAAGCGGCTGCGTTTGAATTACTGGATAAAGTCGGCTTGCGGGATAAAGCCAATGAATACCCGTCCAAATTGTCCGGCGGTCAAAAACAACGTGTTGCGATTGTGCGTGCTTTGGCAATGAATCCGGATGTCATGTTATTTGATGAGCCGACATCTGCATTAGACCCTGAAATGGTCGGTGAAGTTTTAGATGTCATGAAAGAACTGGCAGCTGAAGGCATGACGATGGTTGTCGTAACACATGAAATGGGCTTTGCCCGTGAAGTTGCTGACCGCGTTCTGTTTATTGACGACGGTAAAATTGCCGAACAAGGTACACCGGAAGAGGTATTCGGTAATCCGCAACATCCGCGCACACAAGAATTTTTGTCCAAAGTTTTATAAAAGTAAAAGCCGGAAGCAATGCTTCCGGCTTTTGTTTTTAACCAATCGCTTTTTCGGCGAATGTATTGTTAATAAGTTTATCAAATGGGGCAGGGGAGTCTAACTCGCCTGCTTTTTGTATAACGTCTTGTAAACGGTTAAAGGCATCCTCCGACATAACGGGAGTGGTTGCGAACGCGCCGATATCTTGATAACTTTTGATAGCGCTCGCCAAGATCTTGGTGTCGGTATCGGCAAAGAAATCTTTAACGCACTCTGCAATTTCTTCGGGTGTATGTGTTTCAACCCATTTTTGACCGCGCGTGACAGCACGGGTAAAACGTTCAACAATATCGTTGTTTTTCTCAATATAACTTTTCTTGGTAAAGTAGGCGGTATAAGGCATTTCACCGGCCGCTTCTCCTACGCTGGCGACAATATATCCTTTACCTTCCAACTGCACGCTGGATGCTACCGGCTCAAACATGGTAACATAATCGCCGGTACCGCTTAAAAACGCACCTGTCATCATGTCAAACTGGATGCTGTTATCCAGGTGTGCATCGGTGTCCGGATCCAATCCGTTTGCTTCCATAGCGTAACGGAACGCCATATACGGCATTCCGCCGACTCGACCGGGTAAAATGTGTTTGCCCGCAAGATCGGACCATTTAAAGTTCGGTTCGGGATGGCGACCGATCAAGAAACTTCCGTCGCAAGCGGTCAATTGGGCGAACACTTGCGGATAATCTTCGCTGCCGGAATTGTAAACATAAACACAAGCTTCCGGTCCTGCCAAGCCAATATCCACACTATTACTGATAACAGCACTCATGACCTTGTCAGCGCCGCCTCCGTTGCTTAGCTCAATTGTCAGTTTTTCTTCCTCAAAAAAACCTTGTGCAATCGCAACGTATTGCGGAGCATAAAAAATACTGTGTGTTACCTCACAAACACGAACAACGGTTTTTTCAGAGCCGTTTTCAGGAGTGCAACCCGTTACAAACGGCACGAGCATCAGAATGGCCACCAGCACCAAACTCAAAATTTTTCTTTTCAAAGAATCTCACTCTCCACCTGTAAAATTTTAATTTAGGAAGCGGAAAATCGCTTGCTGACAAGCGCTTGAAAAAATGATACCGCACGATACATAATTGCCGCTACAACCGCCAAAATGATAACGCTGGACATTACCAGATCCATCTGGAAGACTTGGCCGCCGTATACGATCAAATACCCTAATCCGGCTTTACTTACCAAAAATTCACCCGCAATCACCCCAACCAACGATAAACCGATATTGATTTTTAATGAGTTAAACAATGTCGGCAAATTGGCAGGGAGCACAATCGTAAATAAAAGTTGACGTCGCGACGCACCGAAGGTTTGTGCCATTTTGATAATTTCGGCATCGGTATGATGAAAACCGGACAGCATTTCCAAAACGGTTACGATTAACGAGATGGCAAGTGCCATCACGATAATGGCTTTTGTTCCGGCGCCTGCGACAAGGATGATGATGGGGCCGAGCGCGATTTTGGGTAAGCTGTTGAGTACCACTAAATACGGTTCAGCAACGCGGGAAACGAAGGGACTCCACCAGCACAGCACACTAATGAAAAGACCGAAAATAACGCCTAAAAAGAACCCGGTAAGGGTTTCGTATAGCGTGACACCAATATGCATCAGTAAACCGTTTTTTGTCGTGTTTAACAACGTGTTTACAATGCGGCTGGGTTGGCTCACCAAAAAGGCATCCAGTAAACCGCAAGTTGCGGCCACTTCCCAAGCAATCAAGACTCCGATCAAGAGGCCCCATTGCCAGATCCGAATGTGCCAAACACGCTTTTTTTGTCGCATCAGCCAATGGCGTCGTTCGGGTGAAATGACGGGTTTATTCACACTCTTCATCTTCACGCAACTCCTTCCAAATATGGCTGAAATACTCGGAAAAACGATGGTCGCTTCGGCAATTCAAAGGTGTACGATCCTCGTTAAACGTGATTGGGAGAATCTCTTTTACAGTTGCCGGACGCTTCGACAATATCAAAACGGCATCTCCCATGGCTACCGCTTCGGGTATGTCGTGCGTGACCATCAACATAGTAACGTGCTCGGCTTTCAAGATGCGATAAACATCGTCCGTTACCGATAAACGCGTTTGAAAATCCAGTGCGCTGAACGCTTCATCTAACAACAAAATATCGGGTCCGGCCGCTAAGGTGCGAATTAGAGAAACGCGTTGCCGCATACCACCGGATAACTGTCGCGGATATTTGTGGCGAAACTCGAATAAACCATAAGTTTTAAGCAGTTCTTCAGCACGACTGACCGTTTTTTCGCAAACAGCATGACGCAATTGAAGACCGTACAAAACATTGTTCCAAATGGTTCTCCATTCCAGCAAATTGTCTCGTTGCAACATATATCCGACATGTTCCGAGATGCTGTTAACCTTATTCCCGTTAATAAAAATCTCACCACGATACTCCGGCAACAAACCGGCAATAATCGAAAGTAGCGTGCTTTTTCCGCAACCGCTTGGTCCTACAATACTCAAAAATTGACCACGCGGGACTTCAAAGTTGATATCACGAAATGCTTCTACTTCACCGTTCTCCGCTTGGTACTTGAAGCCGGCGTTTTTCACACGTAACATTTCCATGTATTTCATCACCTCTTTTGTGATAGCGACCCTCATTTCATTTCATGCAAAACAAGCGCGAAAGGTGCATACTTTTCAGCAGATAATAAAAAAAGCATGGCAGGGAAAAGGTGAAGGGCAACCCCATAAAAAAA
>JAZOQQ010000227.1:0-2427 GCA_045656165.1 Acutalibacteraceae bacterium | reverse complement strand
GTTGACCTCGCTTGCGACGGTGCGGTGCAAATTACCGCCAGCCATCATCCGTGGCATCGCAACGGCTTGAAATTCTTTTTACCGTCCGGCGGTATTGAAGGTAGTGATGTCACCGCTATCTTGGAAAAAGCCCAAGCAGGGGAAACGGCACAGGCGGCAAGCGGAACAGTGGAAGCCACTCCCTATATGAAACAGTACGCTGCCCGCTTGCGTGATCTTATTGTTGCCGAATCGGATAATGGTGCAAAGCCGCTTTCAGGTCTGCATATCGTGGTCGATGCCGGTAACGGCGCTGGTGGTTTTTACGCTACCGAGGTGTTGGAACCCCTTGGTGCCGATGTCAGCGGCAGCCAGTTCTTAGATCCTGACGGTTCCTTCCCGAACCACATCCCGAACCCTGAAAACCCCGATGCTATGGCATCCGTTTGTGGCGCTGTAAAAGCGGTCGGTGCCGATCTCGGTGTAATTTTTGATACCGACGTTGACCGCGCAGGATGTGTCGGTGCAGACGGACGTGAGATCAACCGTAACCGATTGGTCGCGCTTGCCTCGGTCATTGCACTCGAAGGAAACGAAGGCGGTACTATCGTGACCGACTCCATCACCTCAACAGGACTGAAGTTCTTTATTGAGCAAACGCTCGGCGGCGTGCATTGCCGTTTTAAACGCGGTTATAAAAACGTCATTAACGAAGCTTTGCGTTTGAACGCAGCCGGCGTCAACGCACCGCTTGCCATCGAAACGTCGGGCCATGCGGCGTTGCGTGACAACTATTTTCTGGACGATGGTGCATATCTCAGCACCAAGATTATTATCAAAGCGGTGCAAATGCGCAAAGAAGGGAAAACGCTTGACGACTTGATCGCCGCGTTGCCCGAACCGGCCGAGGGCTGTGAAGTGCGCTATACCATCACCGAACCCGATTTCAAGGCATACGGCGAACGTGTGTTGGCGGATTTGGAGAGTTATGCTGCCGAAAACGGTTGGGAACTCGCGGACGACAGCCGCGAAGGTGTGCGTGTGTCCTTCCCGAAAGACAAGGGCGACGGTTGGTTCTTGTTGCGTTTGAGCGTACACGATCCTGTCATGCCGCTTAACGTCGAAAGCGATACCGTTGGCGGTTGCGATGTTATTCTGGCGCAACTCGCTCCCTTTATTGCCAAACAAAGCGAACTTCGGAGGAAATAAGTATGGAATGGACGGAAATTCAGATCCGCGTTCCCACCGCCGATACCGATGAAGCGGCGGCGATCGCGAATATGGTCGTGCCGTACGGTATCTATATTGAAGATTATAGCGATTTAGAGCAGGGCGCGCGTGAGATTGCGCATATTGATTTGATTGACGAGGACTTGCTCAAACGTGATCGCACCGTTACCTGTATCCACTTGTATATCAATCCGCAGGAAAATCCTACCGAAGCTGTCGCCTTTTTGCGTGAGCGTTATGCGGCTGTCGGTATTTCTTCGGAAGTGGTGGTGGATACTGTCAGTGAACAAGATTGGGCGAACCAGTGGAAACAGTATTTCAAACCGTTACCTGTCGGTGACCGCTTGCTCATTTGTCCCACGTGGGAAACCACCGATAACCCCGATAATCGTCTGGTTCTGTCCATTGATCCGGGTATGGCGTTCGGAACGGGCGGGCACGATACTACCCGCATGGTGCTGGAAGCCATGCAGCCGCATTTAACGGCGGAAAGCGATGTGCTGGATGTCGGTTGCGGAAGTGGTATTTTGTCGATCGCTTCATTGCTGCTCGGTGCAAAATCCGCTACCGGTGTGGATATTGATGCTTTAGCCGTTAAAACGGCTATCGAAAATGGCGAAGTTAACGGTATGACCGCTCCGCGTTATACGATTATAAAAGGTGATTTGGTGGATAAGATCAGCGGCACCTACGATGTGGTGCTTGCCAATATCGTTGCAGATGCCATTAAAATGCTGTCACCCGCCATTCCGACTTTCTTAAAAGATAACGGTATTTATATTGTGTCCGGTATTATAGACGAGCGCGGCGAGGAAGTAGCGGAATGCCTACACGCCTGCGGCTTTGTTATTACCGAACGTCACGAACACGGTGGTTGGCTGTGTTTGGTGTGCAGAAAGGGCTGATGGAATGTCGCGCTTTTTTGTTGCTCCCGTGAACGGCGATATCGCAACGATTGTTGGTCAGGATGCCCATCATATTGCTCGTGTTTTGCGCATGCAGGTAGGGGAAACGGTGGTGCTGTGTGACTCGCATGGTACCGATTATCACGGTGAGATCGCATCGGTCAGCGACGGAGAAGTACAGGTTTGCATTCGCGAGCGTACCCCAACAGCAAGCGAACCTGACACAGCCGTTACGTTGTATCAAGGTCTTCCCAAAAACGAAAAAATGGAATGGATCATCCAAAAATGCGTGGAGATCGGCGTCGTGAAGATC
>JAZOQQ010000226.1:0-5780 GCA_045656165.1 Acutalibacteraceae bacterium | reverse complement strand
CTTTAAAACGGTCGCGGATAACAGCGCGGTGACCGCAAAAGTCATGCCGACACCCAACACGATTACAACGGTGAGTAATACTGCCGATAACAGCGAGTCTACCAAACCGCCAGCCGTGCCGATAAAAAACATCGTTAACACCGCAATCAACGTAGGAAATCGTCCGTTGCACGGCACAAAAGCGTTGGTTAAGATCGCCAACAAGCGTTCGCGCGGCGAATCCATGATGCGAGCGCCCACCACACCTGCGGCATTACACCCGAATCCCATGGCCATCGTCAGCGCTTGTTTGCCGCATGCGCGGCATTTGTGAAATACGTGATCTAAGTTATATGCCACACGCGGTAGGTATCCCATATCTTCCAGCAAGGTGAATAACGGAAAAAAGATCGCCATCGGCGGCAACATTACCGATACGACCCACGCCAATACGCGATAAGCACCGTCAACTACCGCCCCGCGCAACCAATCGGGTGCATGACACGCGGTAAACAAAGCCGATAACCATTCCTCTGCCCGAAACAACGCCGCCGACAACCACGCGGACGGGGTGTTGGCACCGTTAATGGTCAGCCAAAAGATCACCAGCAATAAACATAACATCAGCGGGTAACCCCACAATCGACCGGTCAGTACGCGGTCGAGGCGACGGTCAAAATCTTGCCGCTCGGTAGGTCGTGTATGCACGATGCCGCGACATACCGTCTCAGCGGTTTTGACAAGCGCAGCCGCAATGTCCGCGCTATGAAACGTCGCGTGTGCCAACACCTCGCGTATTGCCGTGTGTTGCCGCAAGTCTTCGCCCAAAAACCGTGCCAGTTCATCCAAAAAGGCGGTATCGTTTTCTAACAGCCGTAACGCGACGAATCGCGTCCCGATGCGCCCTTGGGTATAAGGGGATATGAGCGGCGTTAATTCGGAGAGCACACTTTCCACCGCAACGGGATAAACGACGTTTAGCGGCTTGTCGTCACAGTGAACGGCGATAGCATCGGTTAACCGTGACAACTGACGGCGATTGCGCGCCACTAACCCTACGACCTGTACGCCGAGTCGTTTTTCCAATAATGGCAGATCCGGCACGATCCCTTTGCGCTGAGCTTCGTCAAGTAAATTCACACAAACGATCACGCGCCGACCGGTTTCCATCGTTTGTAACACCAAATTCAAATTGCGTTCCAAGCATGTCGCATCGCATACGACGACCACGGCATTCGGTTCTCCAAAACAAATAAAATTCCGCGCGACTTCCTCTTCGGCCGAGTGCGCCAACAGGGAATAGGTGCCGGGAATATCCACCAATGTTACGTCACCTGCGGTTGTTTTGCAAGTACCTACGGCGTTGCTTACCGTTTTCCCCGACCAGTTCCCCGTGTGTTGATGCAGACCTGTTAATCCGTTAAAGACGGTACTTTTTCCCACGTTCGGATTGCCTGCTAAGGCAACAATCGTACGTGTGGGGTCAGCGTGCAGCAGATCCGCTTCCAGCACGCGTGTACCGACTGAACGGCGCGTTAACCCCATCTCATATTCTCCTTACTGTAATAGCGTGGCAATCCTCCGCGCGAAGCGCGACCACCGCACCGCGCACCGCTATGGCGATCGGGTCGCCCGCAGGTGCTTTGCCGACACACGTGATCGCCGTGCCGACAATGAGTCCCATATCTTGCAAACGGCGGCGCATCGAGTCTTCCGTCGTGATGGTTTCTATCAGCGCGCGTTCGCCGATCGGTAATGTATCCAGTGTCATATGCCAGCCCCCTCATACTCATACTATTCAAAGGGGAGAAAAGGTTGACTATCCGTGAAAAATGCGGTACAATACTGAGGATAAGCCAACGCGAATTATCCGACCCGTTGGGGAAGAACGGCTGGTTCGTGCTTACTTAAGAAAGGATGGGATCCTATGCCACCCAGAAAACACGTTCGTGAACAAAACCGCAAACGCGCCGCGCGCTTGGCGCTGATCGCCTTGGTGATCGTACTGGCGGTCGGTCTTGTTGTTGGTGCGGTCTTCTTGATTTTTAACAACCTGCCCTCGTCGTCCGGCGGCGGCAAAACCGAAAAACCGTGGGAGCCGTCAGCCCCTGCCGTTGTCTCCACCGCCACGCTTGGCAGTTCGGGCGACATCCTTATCCACAATCCCGTTCGTGTCGCGGGTTGGGATTCGGCAAACAAAACGTTTGATTTCAGCCCTTCCTTCGCACATTTACAGCCCTATGTCACGGCGTTGGATTACGCCATTGTCAATGCGGAGTTTTCCGTCAGCGCCAATGGCTCATATTCATCGCTGCCGTTCCGTGTGCCGACCGCCGTTGTCAAAGCACTAAAGGATTGCGGCTATGACTTAGGCCTTACCGCTAATAACCACATTTCCGACGGTGGTGTTGCCGGTATCAAAAAGACCATGAGCACGCTTGCTGAGTACGGCATGGATTACACCGGCAGTCGCCAAAGCAACGACGAAAAGCGTTATCTTCTCAAAGAAGTCAACGGCATCAAATTCGGTATCGTCAACTACACCTACAACGCTTGCTGGAATACCAATAGTTTCAGCACCGGCAATCTGTCAAAGTTCTATGGCGAGATGGAAAGCATGATCGGTGAAATGCGCGGCGAAGGCGCAGACATCATTTATCTCTACATTCATTGGGGGGAAGAGTATTCGCTTTCGCCCAACGAGCATCAACAAAATATCGCGCAGAAAATGTGTGAACTCGGCGTGGACGTCATCGTCGGCGGTCATCCGCACAAGATTCAGCCCTTGGAACTTATTCAAAGTGCCGACGGCTCGCGCCAAACGCTGTGCCTGTATTCCAGCGGCAACTTGCTGTCGGGTCAGCAGATCGAGTGTATGGCGGGCGGTACTTACGCCAACAGCCCGTATTGCTTCCAAGATTCGTGGCATCATGCGGGTTGTGATTATCCCGACGTGTCGGATCGCACCAAAGATACCCATCGTTTGGAACACGGCAAAAACTGTAACGACAACGGCCATACCGAGGATGGTTTGCTGTTTAACGTGACCGCTACCAAATACGAAGACGGCACCGTCATGATCACAGGCGTCGACGTATTGCCCGTGTGGTGCATGGGTCGCGGCTTCGTGCGTGCGGGTTATCCCACCAATAGTTCGTTCAAGGAATACATTTTGATCCCGCTGGATAAAAGTGTCGACTGGAAAACCAAATTCGGTCTGACCGATGCGGAAGCCACCGAAGCGGGTTATTCCTATGATCGTACCATGGCACTTGTCAAACCCGGTATGGAGGCGATTAATGCCGCCTGCAAAGCGAAGTACGACGCATACGATACTGCCTTCAAAGCTACACAGACCAAGCCCACCGAAGCCGAATAAGCGAAAACGCGTTGCTTTAGGTTTAAGCAACGCGTTTTTACATTTTGTTTACAATTATAACACCTAATTGTCACGAAGCGACCGTACAATGACAAGCAAAGGAGGTTATGCATATGTATATTATCCGCAATGCCTTGCGCTGTATAGGACGCAGTAAGGGCCGCAACTTCTTGATCGCTATTATCGTGTTGGTGATTGCTATCTCGTCGTGTGTCGGTTTGTCGATTCGCCGCGCCGCTGAAACAGCACGTACGGACACGCTGGAAACCATGACCGTTACCGCCACGATCTCGTTTGATCGGTTCAGCGCTATGCAAGATATGAAACCGCCGACAGGCGGTGAAGACGGTGAACCGCCTTCTTTTGACCGCGACAGCTTCAAAGATATGATGGGATCCTCGTCGGCACTCACGTTGGAGGAGTATCAAACCTATGCTGCCGCTTCCTCGGTCTCGGATTTCTATTATTCGCTCACAGTCGGTGTTAACGGAGATGATGCGTTATCGCCGGTTGAAAACGAGGAAACATCTTCCCAAAACAGTAACTTTGGCGGCTTCGGTGGCCCCGGTGGTGGCTTTGGCGGCGGTAAAGATATGATCCGCGGTGCGCAAAGTGAATTCAGTGTGATCGGTTACAGCAGTGAAAAAGCCATGACGCAGTTTGCTGACGGTACGGCATCGGTGACACAGGGAACGGTGTTTACCGAGGGCACCGCTGAGTATCAATGCATTATCACGGAAGAACTGGCTACCTACAACGACCTTTCGGTGAACGATACCGTTGTCTTGGTCAATCCGAATAACGAGGAAGAAACGTATACGCTGACCGTGACAGGTTTTTACACCGACACGTCAGCCAACCAAAACAGTTTTTCCGTTATGGGTATGACTTCCTCCGATCCGGCTAACCGTATTTATATGAGTTATGCGGCACTGGATAGTATTGTGAAAGCCTCGCAGGAAGTTTCCACTACCGAAAAAGACAGTACGACCGGTCGTGAATTTGAAACGGCTTTGTCGGGCGATCTTGCCGCTACATACGTCTTGCCGGATGTGGAAGCATACGAAACATTTGAAAAGCAAGTGTTTGAGATGGGCTTGGATGAATCCTATACCGTTTCCTCGTCCGACATCACGGCTTTCGAAAACGGTTTAGCCCCCTTGGAAACGCTCAGTACCACGGCCGGTTACTTCCTTGCCGTGATCTTGATTATCGGCGCCGTTATCTTGGTCGTACTCAACATCTTTAACGTGCGCGAGCGGAAATACGAGATCGGCGTTCTTACCGCTATGGGTATGAAAAAAGGCAAAGTGGCGCTTCAATTCTTAACCGAAATTTTTGTCGTCACCATCTGTGCCGTTATTATTGGTGCAGGAATCGGCGCGGCAGTATCGGTGCCGGTTGCCAATGCCTTACTTGAAAATCAAACCACGGCGCAAACGGACCGCGATGACCGCTTAGAAGAAAATTTCGGTCGCGGAGAGATTGGCGGTATGCAACCGCCCGGTAATATGCCGCAAGGCGGTGTACCGTTTGGCGACCGCATGGAAGATATGTTCGAAAATGCCGGAGAGTATATGGTGGAGATTCAAAGTGCCACCGATTTGACGGTGATCGGGCAAATGCTCATCATCGCTGTTGCGTTGACTTTGGTAGGCGGTGCGGCATCCATGTTGTTTATCATGCGCTATGAACCGCTGCGTATTCTGTCTAATCGCGATTAAGGAGGTGCTTGTATGGCTGTTTTAGCGTTAAACGATATTAGTTTTTCTTACGGTTCCACCAAAGTGTTGGAGCATTTATCCTATACCTTCGAGAAGAATAAAATGTATTGCATTACCGGTAAATCCGGCGCGGGTAAGACCACTCTTTTATCCTTGCTTTCCGGTTTGGCAAAACCGAGCGAAGGGGAGATCCTTTACGAAGGCAAAAGCGTCGCAGGCATGGATAAATACAAATTCCGCAGTCATTATATCGGTGTAATCTTTCAAAGTTTTAACCTGATCACCAAATATACGGCCGTTGAAAACGTCGTGTTATCGATGGATATTGCCGGCGTCAAAGGGATCGACAAACAAAAGCGGGCATATGAATTGCTGGAGCAAGTGGGCTTGGATCGCGATGAAGCCGATCGCCGCGTGCTGATGCTGTCGGGCGGTCAACAACAACGTGTGGCGATCGCACGCGCCTTGTCGTACGATCCTGATATTCTGCTGGCGGATGAACCCACCGGTAATCTGGACGGTGAAACCGAAGCGGAAATCTTGCAAATTTTTCGTTCGTTGGCAGAGCGCGGTAAGTGCGTAATCATTGTCAGTCATTCACCGCGCGTGGCGGAACAATGTGACGAGCAATGTGAACTCAAATGCTTTAAAAAGAATACGAAATAAATCCTTTCTCCTTCTTCAATACAGAAACCGCC
>JAZOQQ010000225.1:0-5079 GCA_045656165.1 Acutalibacteraceae bacterium | reverse complement strand
CACCACATCGGTCCAGAACTGTTGGACAGCACCCGCCAAAACGGGACCACGCCAAACAACCGGTTGCGTTTCATCTTCCAACAGCAAATTGATAGACATCACTTTGATGTTCATGTGAGTTTCTGCCGGTAAGATACCGATATCGGATCCTTGCGCCTTCTGCTTTAAGCCAAAAGCACGCGGAATGGACGGACCGGTAATGTCGGCATCCAGCACGCCAACTTTGTAACCGCGGCGCGCCATCATCACCGCCAGCAAGCACGTAACCGACGATTTACCAACACCGCCCTTACCGCTGCTTACCGCTACGACCTTTTTAATGCTGCTGAACTCGTTGAGTTTTGCGTGTGGATCCTTTTGTTCACCGCATTTCTGCGAACAAGTACTGCAGTCGTGTGTGCACTCACTCATACTATTTCCTCCTTATATACAAGCATAAAACGGGGTTCGCCCAACAGCGAACCCCACTTTTAATGGACATTTTACGCGGAATGCCTGGTCTTGATCGCGGTGCTTTCGGGCTTTTTGGCGCCCTCTACCACGCCTTCTGCGTGCACGACCTGCATAGCCGTTTTGATTAAGATAGCGATGTCACCTTTGAGCGAATAGGTTTTGGCATACTCGCCATCCAGTCGGGCCTTTTCGGCAACCGACACCATATCGCGACCGCTGACCTGCGCTAACCCGGTAATGCCGGGGCGCACACGACCGGCACCGTTACGGCGACGCAAACGAAGTAAATCGCGTTCCGACAACACTACAGGACGCGGACCAACAAAACTCATATCGCCTTTGAGCACGTTAAACAGTTGCGGCAATTCATCTAAACTCATGCGGCGCAACAGGTTGCCTATCGGGGAAATGTACTGCTCCGGATTTGACAACTTGCGCGTTGCGACGTTAGACGGCGCATACACACTCATGGTACGGAATTTATAAATCTTAAACGGGGCGTTAAAGCGACCCATGCGTTCTTGAACAAACATCGGCGATCCCTTAGTATCCACCGCCGCTATGATCGCCACCGACAACAACACCGGCGACAATGCTACGATCAAGACGAGAGCCAACAAAAAGTCAAAGCAACGTTTAAAAGAGGAATAACCACGTACGTGCTGGACGTTATGAGTATGAGCTTGTAAAGCGACGACTTCACGCATATGGTACCCTCCTTTTTTCGTTTTATTCTGACGGTTCTCTCAAGTACCGAATGCATTATACTATCCGCAATCTTAAAAATCAAGTGTTTTTCCATGAACGCAAAAAAGTCTGTATGCCCAACCGATTTTGTTTTAACACGTCTTCCTGTTTTTGTGCAATATGTACTAAAATTAGGTTCTGTGTTTGTACTAACAAACGCGATTTTTTTAAGTTTTTATTGTTTATCGGTAAAACTTGTGCGCGTTACCAAGTGCTTCCTTTGTGAATGTTGTCGGTTTTGGATATACTAAATTCAGATTACTTTAACCGTAAAGAAGGTGACATCATCTATCCAATTTTTAAGCGCCTGTTCGACATTACATTTGCCTGCTTATTACTCGTATTGCTCTGCCCATTGTTTATCGGTATTGCGTTTTATATCCGTTTGGATTCCGATATGCCTGTCCTGTTCCGGCAAGTACGCATCGGGCGAAACAGCCGTCCGTTTATCATCTATAAATTTCGCACTATGTCGACCGATGCTCCTCCCAGTACGGCATCTGCTCTTCTTCGCCACCCCAAACAGTATATTACCTCGTCCGGCCGTTGGTTGCGCCAAACCAGTTTAGATGAATTGCCGCAACTGTTTAACGTGCTCAAAGGCGACATGAGTTTTATCGGACCGCGACCGGTTATTCCCGAAGAAGGATACTTGCTCCACTTACGGAGGCAGTACGGTGCCGATCGCGTACGTCCCGGCATGACCGGCTTAGCGCAAATTCGCGGACGCGATCAACTTGCCCCCTTACCAAAAGCGCGTTATGATGCGGTGTATGCGCGTTCTTGTTCCTTTTCTCTGGACATGATGATCTTGCGTACCACGTTCGGCTACGTGTGGCGGCACGAAGGTGTTCGCGACGGCATGGTGTAACCCTTTGTTGTCCACGCGCATAGTGTGTCATGAAGGGGGCGGTAACAATCATGTCCGTTTTTTATGCACCGATTCGTTTCTTTTTAGGATCACAAACACCGGATGGGTTCGCCGATTCCAAAAACGACCTGTACGAATACACCGATGACTGGCGTGTTTGGCTGATCAAAGGTGGCGCGGGTACCGGTAAATCCACGTTGCTTCGTCGTGTATACGCCGCGTTAGGTGACGATGTTCAGACCTTCTGCTGTTCCGCTGATCCGGCATCCTTAGATGGTATTTGTTGTCCTGCACGATGCCTCTGTGTATTGGATGCAACCGCGCCTCACGCCATAGAACCGACATATTGGGGCGTTCCCGAACAACCGTTGTCCCTTTCGGCTTGTCTTGATCTTTCCCGTCTGCGTGAACGAGGCAATGAAATCCGTCAACTTACCGATGCTTGCGGGTCTGCCCATCGCACCGTACGACGGCATTTGCAAGCGGCGGCGGCCTTGCTGTCACAAAATCGTCAAGAACAGCAAGCCGCTCTGCTCCCCGACAAAATACGGCGAACTGCACGCGGTATCGCTCGGCGAGAATGGGGCAGTCGAACGACAGGCGGTGGCAAAACTCTCAAACGATTCTTAAGCGCGATCACGCCGCTTGGGCCACTTACGTTTTACGAAACATTACAAGCACTTTGTCCGCGTATTTATACCATAGAGGACGAATGCGGCAGTGCGGGCGAACTGTTACTGAAAGAACTCACACGTTTGGCTGTGGAAGCGGGACTCACGTGCTACGTCTGTCCTTGTCCTTTGTTCCCGCAAGCCGCCGCACAGCATTTGTTGATTCCTTCCATCGGTCTGGCTTTTACGGTATCCAACACCTTTCATAAAGCGGATTTTCCAACCTATCGTCGCTTACACGTCTCTCGTTTTACCGACGCGGAGTTTGCGGCGAACGGTGCACGTGCAAAATTCCGTCGTCGCGCGGCAACAGAATTGATCAACGCCGCGACCGAAGCCGCCGCACAGGCAAAAGTGTACCACGATCAGTTGGAAGAAATCAACCGCCGCGCTATGAACTGGGATGCTTTTGAGCAAACGGTTCAGTTCTTACTAAAAGAGATCGGCTAATAACAAAAGCGCGAAGAGCAACAAGCTCTTCGCGCTTTTTTATACGTTATCTTTCGGCGGTGCTTTCACAGCCATCTGTACGTTGCGATACCGAATATAATCGGTAAGCAACAATTGAATTACCGCCATAAACGGCGCGCCCAGGAAGATGCCCCAGAAACCAAACAATCCACCGAACACCGTAATGCCCAACAACACGTAAATGGCTTTCAACCCCACGTTATCACCGACAATACGCGGTTGAATGATATTGGCATCAAGTTGTTGCATCACAATGATATAGATCGCAATAAAAACTGCTCCGTAGAAATTGCCGGTCAACAGCATAATCAACACGCTGAGGACACCGCCTATCAGAGCGCCAAAATACGGCACCATATTCATCAGGCCTAACAACATACCGAATACCGGAGCGTTCGGCATACGTGCCAACAAGAAACCGATCGTTGCCAACACGCCCACAACCAAGGCATCCAAGAACTGGCTGTATAAATAACTGTAGAAGATTTTGGTGATCTTGTGCCCATAGTGCAACAAAGATTTCATCGTCTTGGGTTTAAACACCAATCCCAACACCGATTTAAGTGCCGACACCAACGATTCACGCCCCAGCAGCATATACACCGACACAATAACCGCCATCACAATATCAATGATAGACGAGGTGGCCTGCCACAAACCGGTCGCATACGAGAAAATGCGATCGACCGTTAAATACTCTTGCACCAACGCATACAGTTCGTCAATCTTCGCTTGCAGATCTAATCCTGCCAGCAAACCGCCCTCCTGCAAGTGCGGTGACAAGAAATGCATCACATTGTTGTAATAGGTAGGTACGGCACCGATAAAGTCTTTGACCGCATCTACCAACGCCGGAATCACGATCCAAACCAAGCCGGTCAACAAGCCGAATGCCAACAAATACGTGATCAGCACCGCAAGCGGTCGTGCGGCCTTTTGCCAAAAGCGATACTTGCTTTTAGCGATCCAACCACCGATATGCTTCACCGGACCATACAACACAAACGCGATGCCGAAGCCAACCACAAACGGTGTCATAATATCAAGCAACAGTCGGAAAGATTCCCACAACCAACCCAAACTGTCAAACGCTTTATATACCACGATCAGCGCTAACCCTAACAAGAAAAACAAGAGCCACTGCGCCAAATTTTTGTTGTTTTTCAAGCCGTGCCACCTTCTTTCATCATCAGTATAACAAAGAAACGCTCTCGATACAACCGTTAATTGAACAGATCTTTGACCTTATCCATGAAACTTTTGCGTTTTTGATAATTTTTATCGTCTACCGCCGCTTCAAATGTGCGCAACAACTCTCTCTGTTTGGACGACAAATTGCGCGGCACTTCTAACGTAATGCGTGCTAACAAATCCCCTTTTCCGCGGCCATTGACGTACGGAATACCTTTGCCGCGCAAACGGATCACTTCTTCAGGTTGCGTTCCCTCTTTGATGGTATAGGGAATCTTGCCTTCCAACGACGGAATCTCAATCTCCGCGCCGAGCGCCAGTTGTGCATAGGTCAACGGTAACTCGCACAAAAGATCATACCCCTGCCGCGTGAAAATGGGATGCGGACGTACCGAAATCTCCACTTCCAAATTACCTGCAGGACCACCGTTTTGACCGGCATGGCCGCGGCCGCGCACCGTCATCACTTGTCCATCGTCAATGCCGGCAGGAATATTTATGCCAACTTGACGCTTGGCGCGCACTTGACCGCCACCGCGGCAAGTGCGACACGGTTTATCAATAATTTTACCTTTGCCGTGGCAACGCGAACATACAACTTGCGTTTGCATAACGACACCGAACGTGCGCTGCTGGCGCATTTCCACGCCGCTACCGTGACAAACAGGGCAAGTT